>NZ_JBJPHW010000009.1:0-191954 GCF_053471285.1 Phreatobacter aquiterrae
CTCCACACCCGTCATCCCTGGACCCTTCCCGAAAACGGAAAGGATCGTGCGCTATGGCCTCAGCAGGGGTGGTTATTGGACGCGAAACCAGCCCAGCAGGGGGTGGTTCTTGCACGCGATTTCACAGGATCATCTATGTGCTGACCTTCATTGTCGGGTGCGTCCTGCTCGTCGGCGCTATTCCCGCGATGCTGTAGCGCCCAACGCAAAAGGGCCGCCCGAAGGCGGCCCTTTCCGTGATCGACCCCGAAGGATCGATGCAAGCTCAGTAGCGGGCGACGACAGCCGACGGACCCGTCGAGAACAGGTAGCTGACGCCAGCGCGCACGGCGTGCGTGGTCGTCTTGAACGTCGTCGAGCCGAGGAAGACCGGGTTGAGGTCGACGTTGCGCGAACCGAAGTCGGTGTAGCGGTACTCGAGGCTCGCAACGAAGTTCGGGGTGAAGGCGTACTCGACGCCGGCGCCGACGGTCCAGCCGAGACGGGTGCCGGTGCTGCCGATGCGGGTCGCCGTGGCGAAGTCGAATGCCGAATGGTTCAGGCCGGCATAGGCCAGACCGCCGGTGGCGTAGACATGGACGCGATCGATCGCGACGCCGAGACGGGCGCGGGTCGAACCCTGCCAGTTCAGGCGGGTGCGATAGTCGTCGCCGTTCGGGAACACGCCCGTGCCGCCGATGCCGGAGGCTTCGATGTCCGTCACGACACCGAGGACGATGTTGTTCATCTGCCAGTTGTAGCCGAGGTGAACACCGCCGGTCACGCCGTTGATGTTGTACGAGCCGCTCGACGCCGGGACGAACAGGCCGCCGTTGTCGAAGAAGCGCGCCTGGGTGGTGCCCCAGCCGTAGCCGACCTGGGCACCGACGAAGACGCCCGACCAGTTGAAGACGGGAGCGTAGACGGCAGCGGCGACCGGAGCGCGCGGGGCGCCGAGGTCGGCAGCCTGGGCGCCGGTGGCGAGGGCGGCAACCGCGGCGCTCGCAAGGAGGAGTTTCTTCATGAGGTACGTCCTTGTTGTATGCGGCTGTGGCCATGCCACCGCCGTGCCTCTCGATGTCCGATCCTGACGATGCCAGGAGACCCCCTCCTTCACCCCGGCACCGTTGGAACGAGGGGCCGGGATACAGGGCGAGGGTTACAAATCAACTCCCAAGAGCGTGAAGGGTCCCGCATTGCCGTGCCACGTCATCACGAAGGCTGGCCGCTGTGTCTGAAGGGCCACAAGTGCCGCAACGGAAGACGGTATCATGGTGCAAGTGATTGAAAATACGACGAAAATGCGGCGGAAACGTGCCAGCGGTAACGGGGTGCCCGAACGGCGGCGTTGAACGGCGAGCGGCGCCCGCCTACCGTTGGCGGCGGAAACGCACCCCCGCAGCAGGGACGCCGCCATGAGCGCCTATGACGCCGACCTCGACAAGAACCCGGCCAACTACCAGCCGCTGACGCCGGTCACCTTTCTTGAGCGTGCGGCCCGCGTCTTTCCCGGCCACCCCGCGATCATCCATGGCAGGATCAGGCGGAGCTATCGGGACTTCTATGCGCGCTCGCGCAAGCTCGCCTCGGCGCTGGCCAGGGCAGGGGTCGGCAAGAACGACACGGTCGCCGTCATCTGCGCCAACACGCCCGCCATGCTCGAGGCGCACTACGGCGTGCCGATGTGCGGCGGCGTGCTGAATACGCTGAACACGCGCCTCGACGCGCCGATCATCGCCTTCTCGCTCGACCATGGCGAGGCCAAGGTCTTCATCGTCGACCGCGAGTTCTCCAGGCTGGCGAAGGAGGCGCTCGCTCTCTGCAAGGCAAAGCCGCTCGTCATCGACTACGACGACCCCGAATATGACGGTCCGGGCGAGCGCATCGGCACGGTCGAGTACGAGGACTTCATCGCGGGGGGAGAGGTCGACTACGCGTGGCAAAGGCCGGGCGACGAGTGGGACGCCATCGCGCTGAACTACACGTCGGGGACGACGGGCAACCCGAAGGGGGTCGTCTATCACCACCGCGGCGCCTATCTGCTGGCGCTCGGCAACGTGGTGACCTGCGGCATGACCAAGCACCCCGTCTATCTGTGGACGCTGCCGATGTTCCACTGCAACGGCTGGTGCTTCCCCTGGTCGGTCTCGGCGGTCGCGGGCACCCATGTCTGCCTGCGCTGGGTCCGGGCCAGGGCCATGTACGACGCCATCGCCGACCATGGAGTCACGCATCTGTGCGGCGCGCCCATCGTCATGAGCCTGCTCTTGAACGCGCCGGCGGAAGAGAAACGCGACATCGGCCGCACCATCTCCTTCTTCACCGCCGCGGCGCCGCCGCCCGAGGCGGTGCTGGCCGCGATGAAGGCCGCCGGCTTCGACGTGACCCATCTCTATGGCCTGACCGAGACCTACGGCCCTTCTGTCATCAACGACTGGAACCGCGACTGGGACAGCCTGTCCAGCGCCGACTATGCGGCAAAGAAGGCGCGCCAGGGCGTGCCCTATGTGGTGCTGGAGGACATGACGGTGCTCGATCCCGAGACCATGGAGCCGGTGCCGGCCGACGGCGTCACCCTCGGCGAGGTGATGATGCGCGGCAACGTGGTGATGAGGGGCTACCTGAAGAACCGCAAGGCCTCCGACGAGGCCTTTGCCGGCGGCTGGTTCCATTCCGGCGACCTGGGCGTGCTCTATCCGGACGGCTACATTCAGTTGAAGGACCGCTCCAAGGACATCATCATCTCCGGCGGCGAGAACATCTCCTCCATCGAGGTGGAGGACGTGCTGTTCAAGCATCCCGCCGTGCAGGCGGCGGCCGTGGTGGCCAAACCAGACGACCGGTGGGGCGAGACACCCTGCGCCTTCGTCGAGCTGAAGCCGGGCACAAGCGCGACGGCCGAGGAGATCATGGCCTGGTGCCGGCAGAACCTCGCCGCCTTCAAGTGCCCGCGCACGGTGGTGTTCACGGAACTGCCGAAGACATCAACGGGCAAGATCCAGAAGTTCGTACTCAGGGAGATGGCGAAGCGGGCGTGAGAGGGATCAGGCCGCCGGGAGAGGCTGGTTCACCGTCTCGTGGAAGCTCGCGACGACGGCCGCCGGATCGACATCCTTGAGGATGAGAACGATGCGCGTGCGATGGTCCGCGTCGGGCCAGTCGGCCAGTTCCACCGGCGGGTGGAAGGTGGTGTGTACGCCATGGACGATCAGCGGTCCGGCCGCCTCCTCGACCGCGATCAGCCCCTTCAGGCGCAGGAGTTCCTCGCCCCAGGTGGCGCGCAGACCGCGGAACCACTGGTTCAGCGAATCCCATGGCAAGGGGCGATCGTGGATGATCGTGACGGTGCGGATGCCGGCGCCGTGGCGCGAGCCGTGGTCGGGATGGCCGCAGGCGGGGTCCTCGCAGCCGGCGGCGTGGCCGGAGGTGGCAGTTTTCTCGACAGTCATCAGCCGATGTGGCGGGCCGCCGAACAGGAGGTCCGGCGAGATCGCCCCCGCGACGGCCCGTTCGCGCCGGGCGCCTGGCGCGAGGCGTGTCAGGCGGGTGTCGAGTTCCGTCACCGCCTCCGCCGCCGCGATGTCCGTCTTGCTCACCACGATCAGGTCGGCGATCGCCACCTGGGCCGATGCCTCGGGCTGTGCTTCGAGCTGGTGCGATCCGTTGACGGCATCGACCAGGGTGATGATCCGGTCCAGCCGGAAATCGTGCATCACCATGGGATTGCTGAAGAACAGGGCGGCGATCGGCGCCGGATCGGCAAGTCCGGTGGTCTCGATCAGCACGCGATCGAACGGCGGCAGTTCTCCTGTCTGGCGTCGTGCGGCCATGTCGCGCAGCGTCAGTTCGAGGTCGCCACGCACGGTGCAGCAGATGCATCCCGACGACAGCATGACGAGGTCGGCGTCGCGGCTCTCGATGAACAGGTGGTCGAGCGCGATGGTGCCGAACTCGTTGACGATGACCAGCGAGCGTTCCATGCCCGGGTGGGCCAGCAAGCGGTTGATGAGCGTCGTCTTGCCGGCGCCGAGGAAGCCGGTGACCAGCGTCACCGGCACGCGTTGGGCAGATTTGTCGGTATCGAAGAGGCTCATCCGTCTTCATTAGTCCGCGTTGCTGCTGCGAGCCAAGTCCATTTTAGGACATCGAGTCTGTCGTTATTGAATTACGTGACGAACGCTGACCTTTATTCGGCCGTTCGGCTATCTGTCGATTGACCGGTGCTTGACTAGACTTGCGCGCGCGGCGCCTGCGACAGCCGCCGAGTCAGAACGATCAGCATGGAGGACACCCCGATGACAGTGCGTGATCCCAAGGACCTTGCTCAACATCCCGAGGCGCCGGAACGCCGCGACTTCCTCAAGGGGGCAGCGGTCGGCGGCGTCGTGGCGGCCGCGACGGCGCATGTGGCGCAGGTCGCCATCTCCCCAGCCCAGGCCCAGACGCCCGCCGTCCAGCCCTGGTGGCCCTCGCGCTGGGGCGCCGAGGATCAGGCCGGTGCCTCCAACCACATCACGCCGGCCAAGGTGCTGGAAGCGGCCAAGTGGATTCGCGACGGAAAGATTCATCGCATCGGGCGGGTCTCGGAATCCGCCATGCCCAAATTCGGCGACCGTGCCTTCACCCTGCGCATTCCCGGCAATCCGACCGGCGGTCCGTTCGCGAGCAACAAGCTCGTCTATAACGACGAATATCTGGCGACCGAGATCGGCCAGACAGGCACGCAGTTCGACGGTCTCGCCCATATCGGACTTCAGGTCGGCAAGGATGGCGATACGACGGAGCACATCTACTACAACGGCGTGCGCGGCTCGGAGATGGTCAGCGGCACCGGCGTCAAGAAACTGGGTGTCGAGAACGTCAAGCCGATCTTCACACGAGGCCATCTCATCGACGTCATGGCCCAGCGCGGCGCCATGATGGATGCCGGCCAGGAGGTGACCATGGCCGACGTGCGCGGCGCGCTCGCCAAACAGAACATGAGCGAGGCCGACGTGCAGCCGGGAGACGCGGTATTCTTCCACACAGGCTGGGGCTCGCTGTGGATGCGCAACAACGAGCGCTATGCCTCCGGCGAGCCGGGGCCGGGCCTGGAAGTCGCACGCTGGCTGATCGAGAAGCAGATCGTCGTCATGGGCGGCGACAGCTGGGGCGTCGAGTGCGTGCCGAACCCGGACCGCAACCTCGCCTTCCCGGTCCATGCCGAACTGCTCACCAAGAACGGCATCTTCATCCACGAGAACCTGCAGTTCGACAGCCTGCTGGCCGATCGCAAGTATCAGTTCGTCTATGTGATGTGCCCGGTCCCGATCAAGGGCGCCACCGGGTCCCCCGGCGGTCCGATCGCCATCACCTGAACCGGCGCACCTGTTGCGCGAACCGGCCGCGGCGGTGACAATCGCCGCGGTCATTGCGTGGCCGCGCCGCAGCCGACGACGCTGCCGCGACAGGGGGACGCGACATGGACGCCGACGTGATCGTCATCGGCGCGGGGCTGGCGGGCCTCGTCGCCACCGTCGAGCTGGCCGAGGCCGGCCGGCGGGTGATCCTCCTCGACCAGGAGGGCGAGCAGACCATCGGCGGCCAGGCCTTCTGGTCCTTCGGCGGTCTGTTCTTCGTCGACAGTCCCGAGCAGCGGCGGATGGGCATCCGCGACAGTTTCGATCTCGCCTGGCAGGACTGGCAGGGCACCGCCGGTTTCGACCGCGCCGAGGACGACTGGGCGCAGCGCTGGGCCGAGGCTTATGTCCACTTTGCCCATGGCGAGAAGCGCGCCTGGCTGCATGAGCGCGGGGTGCGCTGGTTTCCCCTCGTCGGTTGGGCGGAGCGGGGCGGGGGGCTCGCCACGGGGCACGGCAATTCGGTGCCGCGCTTCCACGTCACCTGGGGCACCGGCCCCGGCCTGATCGCGCCATTCGTCGCGCGGGTGAAGGCAGCGGCGGAGCGCGGCCTCGTCTCTTTCCGCTTTCGCCACCGGGTGAACGGCCTGACCACATCGGCCGGAACCATCGACGGCGTCGAGGGCGACATCCTCGAGCCGACGACGGTCGCGCGCGGCGCCGAGAGCTCGCGCATCGCAACCGGTTCCTTCGCGCTGAAGGCGCAGGCGGTGGTTGTCACGTCGGGCGGCATCGGCGGCAATTTCGACCTCGTCCGCAAGAACTGGCCGGAACGTCTCGGCACGCTGCCGGATTTTCTCGTCTCCGGCGTGCCGGCGCATGTCGACGGGCGCATGCAGGTCATCACGGAGGAGGCGGGCGGGCGCGTCGTCAATCGCGACCGCATGTGGCACTACGTCGAGGGCATCCGGAACTTTAATCCGATCTGGCCGCACCACGGCATCCGCATCCTGCCCGGCCCCTCCTCCCTCTGGCTTGACGCGACGGGCAAGCGGCTGCCGGCGCCGAACTTCCCCGGTTTCGACACGCTGTCCAGCCTCGAACACATCGTGAAGTCCGGCCACGGCTATTCGTGGTTCGTTCTCTCGCGCGCCATCATCAAGAAGGAATTCGCGCTGTCGGGCTCGGAGCAGAACCCGGATCTCACCAACAAGTCGATACCCGGCATCCTGTCGCGGCTCGGGAAGGGGCTGCCGCCACCGGTGCAGGCCTTCATGGACAAGGGCGCCGACTTCATCGTCGATACCGACATCCGTTCGCTCGGCCGGCGCATGAACGAACTGGTCGGCACCAGTCTCATCGACCCGTTGGCGCTGGAGCGCGAGGTCGTGGCGCGCGATCGGCAGATCGACAATCCTTTCTGCAAGGACATGCAGATCCTCGCCCTGCGCGCCATGCGCAACTACCGCGGCGACAAGCTCATGCGCACCGCCGCGCCGCACAGGATTCTCGATCCGAAGAACGGGCCGCTGATCGCGGTCAAGCTCAACATCCTGACCCGCAAGACGCTCGGCGGGTTGCAGACCGATCTCGACGGACGGGTGCTGACGGCGGACGGCTCGCCGCTCGCCAATGTCTATGCGGCGGGCGAGGTGGCGGGTTTCGGCGGCGGAGGCCTGCACGGCTACCGCGCGCTGGAAGGCACCTTCCTCGGCGGCTGCATCTTCTCGGGCCGCACGGCGGGGCGCGCGGTCGCGAAGGCGGTCGGATAGGATCGCTCATCCGCTGATTCCTCGCGCCCGGACACGCCCATGCTCGGCATCCACGACTTCTGGCTCTTCGTGCTCGCCGGATTCCTGCTCAACGTCACGCCGGGGCCGGACATGGCGCTGGTGATGGGGCGCGCGATGCGCGACGGCACGCGCGCCGGAGCGGTGGCGGCCTTCGGCATCGGGGCGGGGGCCTTCGTCCACATCGCCGCGGCGGCGGTCGGCCTGTCGGTGCTGATCGCCAGTTCGGCGCTCGCCTTCACTGTCATCAAATGGGTGGGCGCGGCCTATCTCGTCATCGTCGGCTTGCGGCTTCTGCTGGCTCCTGCGGGAGGTGGTGCGGGGGATTGCGCGCCTCTGCCGCCGGCTTCGCTCAGATCGGTCTTCCTCCAGGGCTTCCTGACCAACGTGCTCAATCCGAAGGTTGCCCTGTTCTTCCTCGCCTTCCTGCCGCAGTTCATCGACCCGGCCGCACCGTCCAAGGCCTTGGCCTTCGTCGTCCTCGGGCTCGTCTTCAACCTGACTGGCACGGCGTGGAACCTGATGGTCGCCTGGGCGGCGTCCCGCATGGCGCGGCTTCCGGCCTTCGCCGTGGTCCGCACCTGGCTCGACCGGATATTGGGCGCCCTGTTCCTCGGGCTCGGTATCCGGCTGGCGCTGGCCGAACGCTGACACGAAGAAGGCCCTCCTTGCGGGAGGGCCTCGTCGTTTGCGCCACTCACCGACGGTGTCAGGCGGCGCGGATCGTCGACAGGAATTTGTCGAGTTCGGTGTTGAGCGAGCCGGCCTGGGCGGACAACGTCTCGGCGGAGGCCAGCACCTGCGTCGCGGCGGCGCCCGTCTCGGACACGGCCTGCGAGACCCCGACGATGTTGGTGGAGACCTCGCCGGTGCCGGCGGAGGCCTGCTGGACGTTGCGGGCAATCTCCTGCGTCGCGGCGTTCTGCTCTTCCACCGCGCTGGCAATGCTGGCCGACACCGCGCTGATCTCGCGGATGACCGCGGCAATGCCGTTCATCGCCTCAGCCGACTGGCCGGTGGCCTGCTGGATGCCGCTGATCTGCGAGGCGATCTCGGTGGTCGCCTTGGCGGTCTGGTCGGCGAGGCTCTTCACCTCGGCGGCGACGACGGCAAAGCCCTTGCCGGCCTCGCCCGCCCGTGCCGCCTCGATCGTGGCGTTGAGGGCGAGGAGATTGGTCTGCGAGGCGATGGAGTTGATGAGCTCGACGATCTCGCCGATCTTCTGCGCCTTGGCGGCCAGTTCCTGGATGGTCTGGGCGGAACTGTCGGCCTTGGCGACGGCCTCGTTGGCCATGGCGGCCGACTGCTCGACCCGGCCGCCGATCTCGCGCACCGAGGCGGAGAGCTCCTCGGTGGCGGAGGCGACCGTCTGAACGTTGGTGGAGGCTTCCTCGGACGCTGCCGCCACAGCGCCGGCCTGAACCGAGGCCTCTTCCGCGGCGCTGGACAGGGTCTGGGCCGCGCCCTTGAGCTGGGCCGAGGCCGACGAGACATGGGTGACGATGCCGCCGACCGCACGGTCGAAGTCATCGGCCATGCGGTGCATCAGGGCCTTCTGCTGCTCCGCGCTGCGCGCCTTGGCGGTCTCCTGCTCCTCACGGAGCCGGATGGCCTCAAGACCGTTGGCCTTGAAGGTCTCGGCGGCGCGCGCGATGTCGCCGACCTCGTCGCGGCGCTGGGTGCCGGGAATGGCCACGTCGAAGCGCGCATTGGCGAGATGATCGAGGCAGGCGGTGAGCAGCCGGATCGGCGAGGATATGCCGAGGCGGCCGATGACGAAGCCGAGCACGATGCCGAGCACCAGCGCGCCGGCGGCGAAGCCGATCAGCAGCGTCTGCATGGAGGCGGCCATGGCGTCGGCGGCCTTCGATGTGTCCTCGGCGCGCTTCTGCTGGACCACCGTCAGGTCGCGAAGAGCCATGCGCGCGTCCATGTAGGGACCGGCCGAAGCGAGGGCCGCTCGGGCGATTTCGTCCTGCTGCTCGATGGTCGGCATGCCCGTCACTTTTCTCGCCAGCGCGACGGTCTGCTGCATCAGGGGGAGGTACTTCTGAAGCGCAGCCTCTGACCTTGCGAGTGCCTCCCGCACCTCCGGCACCGCGGTCTGGCGCAAGGCGACGAGGCGACTCTCGATCGCCTTCAGGTCCTCCTCGACGATCGTCAGGTTGGCAGCGATCGTCTCCGGCTTGGGATCGGTCGCCATGATGAACTCGGCACGGGACAGCGCGGCGAGCGCCCGGTTGACCACCACGGCGTCGAAGGCGCGGCTGCTCACGCGCGCCGCCTGCTCGTTCTCGGTCTGTAATTGATCGAGGCCGTAGTATCCGATGCCGCCGATCGCCAATGAGATGACGTTAAGTAACATGACGAGGCCGAGGACTTTGGCCGAAATGCTGAAGCGTCCGAGTAATGACATCGAAATGGTCCCGGGAGGGCAGGGTGATTACATGTTTTCAGTGGGGCCGGCACGGTTAACGAAGGGCTAAGCGATGGTGCGCTGCGGCATGTCGCGCCCGCATGGCTCGATTCCGCAATCGCCGTGACTCAACGTCAGGTTGAGTGCCAAGGGTCCCGAAAGTGATCGCTTCGGGGCCGTCCAACTAAAGTTTCCCGCCGACCGGCCGATTGGTCGAGGCCGGGACGGTTGCACTCCTGCGCTGCAGGGAGACAATGCCGGCCATTGAACAGGCATGCGCCGCAGAGCGCGACGGGTGGGTCGTCCAGGCGAGGCGACCCCGGGGGGACAGGATGACGGATCGGCGCAGCATCTCGCGGTATGATGACGTCTACGGCGCCTGGAAGGCCGACCCGGCCGGCTTCTGGGCTGAGCAGGCGAAGGCGATCGACTGGATCGTGCCGCCCAAGACCGCATTCGATCCTGCCCTGGGGGTCTATGGCCGCTGGTTTCCGGACGGTGTCTGCAACACCTGCTTCAACGCGGTCGACCGGCACGCGGCGTCGCGGCCCGATCAGGCCGCCATCATCTACGATTCCCCCGTCACGGGCGCCAAGCGCACCATCTCCTTCGCCGAATTGAAGGAGGAGGTCGCGACCTTTGCCGCCGTCCTGCAGGGCCTGGGCGTCGGCAAGGGCGACCGGGTCATCGTCTACATGCCGATGGTGCCGGAGGCGGCGATCGCCATGCTCGCCTGCGCCCGCATCGGCGCCATCCATTCGGTGGTCTTCGGCGGCTTCGCAGCCAAGGAACTGGCGACCCGCATCGACGACTGTCATCCGAAGGTCATCGTCTCGGCCTCCTGCGGCATCGAGGGCACCAAGGTGGTGGCCTACAAGCCGCTGCTCGACGGAGCGATCGAGCTGTCGCTGGCCAAGCCCGAGGCCTGCATCGTACTGCAGCGGCCGCAGGCGGAGGCGTCGATGATCGCCGGCCGCGATCACGACTGGGCGGGCCTCGTCGCCCATGCCCGCGCCGAGGGCCGGCAGTCGGAGTGCGTGCCGGTTGCCGCGACCGATCCGCTCTACGTGCTCTACACCTCCGGCACGACCGGCAAGCCCAAGGGCGTGGTGCGCGACAATGGCGGCCACTTGGTCGCGCTCAACTGGTCGATGGCGAACCTCTACGGCGTGAAGCCCGGCGAGGTCTTCTGGGCAGCCTCCGACGTCGGCTGGGTCGTCGGACATTCCTACATCGTCTATGCGCCGCTGATCGCCGGCGTCACCTCGATCCTCTACGAGGGCAAGCCGGTGGGCACCCCGGACCCCGGCGCCTACTGGCGCGTGATCGCGGAGCACGGGGTTGCGGCCCTGTTCACCGCGCCAACCGCCTTTCGCGCCATCAAGAAGGAGGACCCCAACGCCGAGCATCTGAAGCGCTACCAGTTGCCGACATTCCGCACCCTGTTCCTCGCCGGCGAACGCGCCGATCCCGACACCGTGCTCTGGGCCGAGAAAATCCTCGGCGTGCCGGTGGTCGACCACTGGTGGCAGACCGAGACAGGCTGGTGCATCGTCGGAAATCCCGTGGGCCTCGGCATGCTGCCGGTGAAGCCCGGCTCGCCGACCGTGCCGATGCCCGGCTACGACGTCAGGATCGTCGACGAGGCCGGCAAGGACCTGCCGCCCAAGACCATGGGCTCGATCGTGGTGAAGCTGCCGCTGCCGCCGGGCTCGTTCCCGACGCTCTGGCAGCAGGACGACCGGTTCCGCGAGAGCTATCTCGACGCCTTTCCAGGCTTCTACTCGACCTCGGATGCGGGGTTCGTCGACGAGGACGGCTACCTCTACATCATGGGTCGCACCGACGACATCATCAACGTCGCCGGCCACCGCCTGTCCACCGGCGGCATGGAGGAGGTGCTCTCCTCCCATCCGGACGTCGCCGAATGCGCAGTCATCGGCATGGCCGACCAGCTCAAGGGCGAGGTGCCCTGCGGCTTCGTCGTGCTGAAGGCGGGCGTCAACAAGCAGCCCGACGAGGTCGAGAAGGAACTCGTGGCGCTGGTGCGCGAGAAGATCGGACCGGTGGCGGCCTTCAAGCTCGCCATCGCCGTGTCGCGCCTGCCCAAGACGCGGTCGGGCAAGATTCTGCGCGGCACGATGAAGAAGATCGCCGACGGCAGCGAATGGTCGATGCCGGCGACCATCGACGATCCGGCCGTGCTGGCGGAGATCGAGGAGGCGCTGAAGGACAGGCGTTGAGCCCTATCCGGGTAACGCGTTCCGCGTGACAAATACCGGTGGTTGCGGCACGCTTTCCGAATCGGGTCGGGGAGGGCTGGATGGTCGCACCTATGCGCCGGGCGCTTCGCTCCGGCATGCTGAAGACGCTCGTCGCCGTCAGCCTTCTCTCATCGCCTGGTCTCCTCGCTTCGGCCCGTTCGTCGTCGGGCAGCATCGCCTTCGATCGGCTCGACCTCCGGTCGCCGGAGGCGGCGCTGCGGCAGTTCCTGAGCGCCTACCGCCGGGGCGACTACGTCACGGCTTACTGGATCATGACGCCGGCCAGCCAGAGCGCGTTTGCCCGGCACCTGGCGCGGTTCGAGTTCAACCGGATCGCACGCCTGCCGGCCAGCAGCGCCGTGCTGCATGCGGCCGAGATGATGCCCGCCGTCAGCCAGATGGAGCAGACGGATACGAGCTTCTACTTCGCCCATGCCATGACGGTGGCCCATCGGCTCGGCGTCATGCCGCTCAACCTGACCGGCCTGCCCGAGGATGTCTCGCCCGCCAATGTCCCGCGCCTCGGCAGCCGGAACCAGCTCACTGACGGCCGGGTCGAGTTCTCGGTGCCGCTGCGCGCCTACCGGGCGCCCGTCGTCTTCCGCATGGTGGCGGCGCATGGCGGCCGCTGGCGGCTGGAGCAGGTCCTGCCGCCGGGCGGCACGGTCGATTCCGTGCCGTTCGGATTGCCGACCGACTGACCCTGACGCGGAGCCGGCCCGTCCCGTCCGTCTCTGCTCAGAGACCCTCGAACAGGGCGGTCGAGAGATAGCGCTCGGCGAAGCTCGGGATGATGACCACGATGGTCTTGCCGGCGTTTTCCTCGCGCTTGCCCAGTTCCAGCGCCGCATGGACGGCGGCGCCCGCCGAGATGCCTGTGGGGATGCCCTCCGAGCGAGCGAGTTCCCGCGCCAGCGCGAAGGCCTGGTCGTTCGAGACCTGAACGACCTCGTCGATCACCGACCGGTCGAGGATGTCCGGGACGAAGCCCGCGCCGATGCCCTGGATCTTGTGCGGGCCGGGCGCGCCGCCCGACAGGACCGGCGAGTCCGTCGGCTCGACGGCAACGATCTTCACGCCGGGCTTGCGGCTCTTCAGCACCTGGCCGACGCCGGTGATGGTGCCGCCGGTGCCGACGCCGGAGACGAAGATGTCGACCGTGCCGTTCGTGTCGTTCCAGATCTCCTCCGCCGTGGTGTGGCGGTGGATCTCCGGGTTGGCGGGGTTCTTGAACTGCTGCGGGATGATGGCGTTGGGGTTCTCCGCCACCAGTTCTTCCGCCTTGGCCACGGCGCCCTTCATGCCCTTGGGACCTTCGGTCAGCACGAGTTCGGCGCCGAGGAGGGCGAGCATCTTGCGCCGCTCGATCGACATCGTCTCCGGCATGACCAGGATCAGGCGGATGCCGCGCGCGGCGGCGACGAAGGCAAGGGCAATGCCGGTGTTGCCCGAGGTCGGCTCGATGAGAACGGTGTCCGGGGTCAGCTTGCCGGCGGCTTCGATGGCGTCGATCATCGCCACGCCGATGCGGTCCTTCACGCTGGCGATGGGGTTGAAGAACTCGAGCTTGGCGAGGATCGTCGCCTTGGAACCGTGTGCCTTGGCGAGCTTGTCCAGCCTGACCAGGGGCGTGTCGCCGACCGTCTCGGTGATGGAGTCGTAGATCCGGCCGCGACCGGGCTTGCGGGTCTTGTCGGGCGAAACATGTGCGGTCATGGCTGGGTCCTCTCAGTGTCGCGCCAGTCTAGGCGCAATCGGGAGAAAGTTCTACCAATGGCCATCAACTCAAACGAAAAAGTCACAGCATTCTTCCGTAATCAATGAATGAAGAAAAATGTCCTCCTATGTTGGGAGGCAGAGAGAGGCCGCCGCTCCCGCGTCCCGGGATGGGGGGCATCGTTGCGGAGAGCAGTCTGGACCGGCGCGCCATCCGCTCGCATCATCGGCCGCAGGAGAGCGACCATGACCGATTCATCCTCCCGCCCTGCCGCCATCGTCGCGCGGGATGTCGCGCCCCGGGCGAAGGCCTCCAATTATCCCGAGCCTTTCGCCTCACGCATGGCCGCGCGCACGAAGCGCCAGCTCGGCGAGGTGTTCGGCCTGGCCAATTTCGGCGTCAACCTGACCACCATCGACCCCGGCGGCCTGTCGGCGCTTCATCACCGGCACACGACGCAGGACGAGTTCGTCTTCGTGCTGGAGGGGGAACTGGTGCTGGTCACGGATGCCGGAGAGACGGTTCTGACACCCGGCATGTGCGCGGGCTTCCCCAGGGGCGGAACGGCGCATCATCTGCTCAACCGTTCTCCTGCGCCGGCGACCTATCTCGAGATCGGCGACCGCAGCCCGGGTGACAGCGTGACCTATCCCGCCGACGATATCGCGGCGGCGCTCGGACCCGATGGCCGGTGGGTCTTCACCCGCAAGGACGGCACGCCCTACTGACAGTGACGTCGGCGCAACCGCCGCGACGATCTCACGCATTGCGGAATTGATCCCTCGCAACCATGTCGGGCACGGCGGGTGCTATCAGTTATCCGCCAGTTTCAATTCAGGCCGGGTCTTGGATCCGGCGACCAATTTTGGAGAAGATCAGAGCCATGCTGTACGTGGACATTCCGACGCGCCCGGATATTCGCTCGCTGATCGAGGAGCGAGCCGATGCCTGTGTTTCCCTCTACTTGTCCACGACACCGGAAACCCAGCATGTCGGAGCATCCCGGATCGCTTTCGGCAATCTCGTCAAGCAGGCACTGGAGCAGCTCGATGCGGTGGATTTCGACAAGCGGCGGCGTGCGCTTCTGGCGGAACAGTTCGACGATTTGATCGACGACGGCAGCTTCTGGACGTTCCAGGCGCACAGCCTCGCGGTGCTGGCGACGCCGGACTCCATCCGGACCTTCCGCCTTCCCAACCGCCTCCACGACATGGCGCAGGTCTCCGACCGCTTCCACCTGAAGCCGCTGCTGCGCGCCGTGACCTTCCCGCATCGCGCCTTCGTTCTGGCGCTTGCCGAGAAGGGGCCGCGACTGATTGAGGTCTCCGCCGACCTGCCGGCGGCAGAGGTCAACGTCAAGGACATGCCGAAGGATGCGGGCTCCGCAACCGGACGGGCCTCGGTCAACGACCGTTCGCCATCAGGACGCATTCACGGGTCGGAAGGCCAGAAGGTGCTGCTGCGCCAGTATGCCCGCCAGATCGACGCCGTCCTGCGGCCCTTCCTCTCCGGACGCGACGAGCCGCTGATCCTCGCAGCCACCGAGCCGCTTCTGTCCACCTACCGGTCGGTCAATACCTATCCGGGGCTCGCCGGCGATGCCATCTCCGCAAGTCCCGTGGAAAAGACCCCGAGCCAGATCGCCGAGGCGGCCCGGCCGGTCATCGACGGGCTCAATGCGGCCCGGATTGCCGCCTTCGCTGAGCTTTACGAAAGCCGCGCCCAGCAGGGACGCGCGACAAGCGACCTGTCGCAGGCAGCGCGTGCCGCCACGTTCGGCGCCATCGACACCCTGCTGGTCGATATGGACGAGGTTGTGCCCGGCACGGTCGATGAGGCCGACGGCACCGTGCATCTGTCCAAGGACGAAGGCGCGAAGACCTACGGCGTCGTCGACGAAATCGCCGGCCGTGCGCTGGTGGCGGGGGCAACCGTGCTGGCGGTGCGGCGCGACGACATTCCGGGCGGGGCTTCGCTCGCTGCGATCCTGCGCTACGCGCTCTGAACGGGTGAGGGGGCAGCCGGCAGTCGGTGTCGGCTGCCCCCCCGTACGGAAGCAACAAAAAGCCCCGCGCGGTTTCCCGGCGGGGCCCTCGTCGTCTGGCGGCATTTCATCCGTACTCGCCAGACTATTGGAATTCTGTTTGCCAGCCGTCGGTGACGGCCTTGTGACGCGGTTATGGCGGAATTGTTTCCGCCGATCCGGTCAGGCGGGAATGCGCTCCTCGGCCTCGGTCGGCTCGCGCAGCACGTAGCCGCGGCCCCAGACCGTCTCGATGTAGTTCTTGCCGTCGGAGGCGTTGGCGAGCTTCTTGCGCAGCTTGCAGATGAAGACGTCGATGATCTTCAGCTCGGGCTCGTCCATGCCGCCATAGAGGTGGTTCAGGAACATTTCCTTGGTGAGGGTCGTGCCCTTGCGGAGCGAGAGAAGCTCCAGCATCTGGTATTCCTTGCCCGTCAGGTGGACGCGCTGGCCCGAGACCTCGACCGTCTTCTGGTCCAGGTTGACCAGCAGGTCGCCCGTGGTGATGACCGACTGGGCGTGGCCCTTCGAGCGGCGCACGATGGCATGGATGCGGGCGACGAGCTCGTCCTTGTGGAAGGGCTTGGTCAGATAGTCGTCGGCGCCGAAGCCGAGGCCGCGCACCTTGTCCTCGATGCCGGCGAGGCCGGAGAGGATCAGGATCGGCGTCTTGACCTTGGCGACCCGAAGCGACTTCAGCACCTCGTAGCCCGACATGTCGGGCAGGTTCAGGTCAAGAAGAATGATGTCGTAGTCGTAGAGCTTGCCGAGGTCGATGCCTTCCTCGCCCAGGTCCGTCGTATAGACGTTGAAGCTCTCGGACTTGAGCATCAGCTCGATGCTCTTCGCAGTGGCGCTGTCATCTTCGATCAACAGAACGCGCATGCCCATCCCCTTCCGCTGACCCACAACCGGCCATTCCGTCCACACAGACGAAACAGTCGCTCGGCATAGCGATCCCGTGCCTCCGCCGCCGCGCGGAGGGCGCCTGGGATCCGTCCCCGTTCACTGATTCGACGCTACGCCCTAATGGTTAACAAACTGTGATTCGGGGGAGCAAGAGTCTTCGCGAAATATTTCTGCGACTCACTCCAACCCCCTGCCGAATCGACCATTTCGGTCGCCTCGTCGAAGAGCGGTTCCTGCCTGTCCGCGACCAGGGCTCGCAGTGGGTCGTTCCAAACGAACCCCTAACGGCCACGGATGCCTTTAATCGGCTGATAGGGATCATTAACGGGCCGGGTTAAGGAAGGGTTACCCGACCGGGCGCAATGCGGGCGTCCGTTGCCTTTACTTTGAATCGGATTGGCCCAAGCTCGTTAAACTTCGACCGTTTTGGGGGCCCGCCGCGGCGGCAGCGGGCTGAAATCGGCGACCGTCCGGGGAAGGGGTGGGCGCCGCCGATGGGCAGGTTCTACCGGGCTCATGGTTAATGGTGGGTAAACGTTGCCGGCCGTGCCGTGCAAAATGCATCGCTTTGACCTGAAGGGCATGCTGCAGACCGGCAAAATCTGCCGTGTCGCGTTTACCAGGCGCCACGCGTTAACCCTTCGTTGACCATGCCGGCAGGAATGTGGGCCGACAGTTACGGATCCCTCACTCATGCGCGCGCTCGCCGACCAGATTCTCGATATCGATCCCGTCACGATCTACGGTCGTGTCTCGGGGGTCCGGGGCCTGATGATCGAGGCGGCCGGTCCCATCCACGCCATGTCGGTCGGGGCGCGGGTCACGGTGGAGACAGGCGCGCGGCCCATTCCCTGCGAGGTCGTGGGCTTTGCCGGCGACCAGGCGCTGCTCATGCCCTTCGCGGGCCTCTCGGGGGTGCGGCGCGGCTGCAAGGCTCTCGTCTCTCTGGCCCCGGCCGCGGTCAGGCCGACATCGGCCTGGCTCGGGCGCGTGGTCAATGCGCTCGGCGAGCCGATCGACGGCAAGGGACCGCTGCCGCAGGGCGGCGATCCCATGCCGTTCCGGGCCGATCCGCCGGCGGCCCATACCCGTCGCCGTGTCGGCGCGCCGCTCGATCTCGGCGTCCGGACCCTCAACAGCTTCCTCACCTGCTGCCGCGGCCAGCGCATGGGCATCTTCGCAGGATCCGGCGTCGGCAAGTCGGTGCTTCTGTCGATGATCGCCCGGAATGTCGACGCCGATGTCTCGGTCATCGGCCTGATCGGCGAACGCGGCCGCGAGGTTCAGGAGTTCCTGCAGGAGGATCTCGGCGAGGAGGGCCTCGCCCGCTCGGTCGTCGTGGTCGCGACCTCCGACGAACCCGCGCTCATGCGCAAGCAGGCGGCCTATCTCACCCTCTCCATCGCCGAGTATTTCCGCGACCTCGACCAGCAGGTCATGCTGATGATGGATTCCGTCACGCGCTTCGCCATGGCGCAGCGCGAGATCGGCCTGTCCGCCGGCGAGCCGCCGACCGCCAAGGGCTATACGCCGACCGTCTTCTCCGAGCTGCCGCGGCTGCTCGAGCGGGCAGGCCCCGGTCCGGGCGAGGGCGCCATCACCGCGATCTTCACGGTGCTGGTCGACGGAGACGATCATAACGAACCGGTGGCGGACGCCGTCCGCGGCATCCTCGATGGCCATATCGTCATGGAACGGTCGATCGCCGAGCGCGGGCGCTACCCAGCCATCAACGTGCTGAAGAGCGTGTCGCGCACCATGCCGCGCTCGGCCGATCCGCAGTTCTGGCCGGTGATCCAGAAGGCCAAGCAGGTGCTGGCGACCTACTCCGACATGGAGGAACTGATCCGCCTCGGGGCCTATCGCCAGGGCTCGTCGGCGGAAGTGGACGAGGCGATCCGCCTGCAGCCGGCGCTCGAGGCGTTTCTCGGCCAGCGCAAGGACGAGGTCGCGCATATCGGAGAGGGCTACCGGCAGCTCGCCGCGATCCTGGAGGGCGGCGGAGATTGAGAAGCCGCTGAATTCCCCAATGAATGGCGAGACTTATGAACGGCCGTTTACCACGAATCACGCTTTCCGGAAACGGAATCTCAACCTCGTGGGGCTAGGTTCAGCTTTCATTAGGGGTAAGGCTCCCGTGTTTCGGGGGTTGAGGACGACCGCGGGGCGTGTGTGTGCCGCGCGGATCGAGGGGACTTCTGGGAGTACGAGTCGATGAAGTCGCGAGAGACGTTGATCCGCCTGAAGCGCTTTCAGGTCGACGAGAAGCGCCGTCAGGTGGCGCAGATCGAAATGATGATCGCCGAGTTCGAGCGCATGGCGAACGAGCTCGACCGCGAGATCGTGGCCGAGCAGACCCGGGCGAACGTCCATGACCCGGCGCATTATGCCTATCCGACCTATGCCAAGGCGGCGCGCCAGCGGCGCGACAACCTCATGGGCTCGGCCGGTGAACTGAAGGGCCAGCTCGACGATGCCAAGGCGGCATTGGCCGAGGCCTTCGAGGAACTTAAGAAGGTCGAAATTCTCGACGAGCGCGAGAGCGCCCGCGACCGGGCCGCCGATGCGGTGCGCGAGCAGGCTGAAATGGACCGCATCGGTCTTTCTCGACGTGGCGCCTATCTCGGCGTCTGAAGCGTCGGGACAGGGCGCAACCGACCAGGGCGCGGTGAAAGCCGCGCCCTATTCGTTGGGCGGCGTCAGGTGACCGGCCGCCGCTCCACCGCGACACGCCAGGCTCCCGGCTCGCCGTCGACGGTGACGAGGTTCCAGGCCGCGGACTCGTGACGCCCGCCCGGCGCGGCGGACGCCGAGGGCACGCCGATGACCGGAATGGGGCCGTTCGGCCCGCGGATCTCGCGCAGCGTGCCCTTGTGGGTATGGCCGTGCAGCACCGCTTCGGCGCCGACCTTCGCCAGCATCGCCGCGAGTTCCTGATGGTCGCCCAGCCGCTTCTGGAAGCCGATGTCGAAGGGCGGGTGATGGATCAGCACGAGGCGCGCCAGGCCCTGCCGGCCGAACGCCTCCAGTTCATCGGCCAGGGCCGCGATCTGCCGGCTGCCGAGGAAACCGGTGGCGAGGAAGGGGGCGGTCGGCACGCCGCTGTTGAGGCCGATCAGGGCCGCCCGCCCGCGCACGCGCGTGAAGGGGAAGGCATAGCCGCCATCGTTCTCCGCCACTCCGTCGCTGAGGAACCAGGGGCGCCAGTGGTGGACGATGCCCGGCACGGTCTCGCGCATATAGGCATCGTGGTTGCCGGGCACGAAGCTGACGCGGTCGGGCGGACCGACGCGCCAGAGGAAGCTGCGGGCTGCCTTGTACTCGTCGGCGAGGCCGATGTTGATGAGGTCGCCGGTCACCGCGACATGGTCGACCTCGGCGCGGGCGATGTCGTCCAGCAGCCGGTCGAGGACGTCCATGCGATGGTGTTCGGCCCGGCCGCGGCGCCAGTTGAGGTATCCGGTCAGGCGCTTGCCGATCAGGTCGCGCCAGTGCGGGTTCGGCAGCGGACCGAGATGCGGATCGGAGAAATGGGCGATGCGGACCATGGCGTCACGCTATGCGCGAGGTGCGCGGCGGCTGTCCAGCGGGTCGGATGTCGCGCGGAACGAAAAACGGACGCCCGCGACCCGGGAGGGGGTCGGCGGAGCGTCCGTTTCGGCGCGCGGACGGAGTGGAGGGGGACTCGGTCGCGCGTGCAACTCTGTCGCGCGGAAAACTCAGCCGCGCGTATAGATGCCGAGGGCGGCGGCGGTGGCGCCGTCGCGGATTTCGATGGCGGGCTGCCAGCGGAAGGCCGGGCGGCGCTTCAGGAAGGACGTGAACAGGGCGATGAGCATCGGGGCGCTCCTTGATTGGGCGCGCTGCTCAATATTGCAGCGCAACATGACGCTCATTTAGGCTTGCGACGGGTCCGGCGGAAGCACTTGCTTCGCCGGGGCAGCCATGCATTTTTGATCGCCATCGTTCATGAATCCGCAATGTGTCATTCGCGAAGCTGATGAAAGGCGAGCGCCATGATCTTCCTCGGTCCGGACCGCCGGTCCTGGCTCTCGCCGCTGCTCCATCTCTACTGGCGCGTCTCGCGCGGCATGACGCTCGGCGTCAGGGCCTGTGTCGTCGATGCCGACGGACGGATCCTGCTGGTCCGCCACAGCTATACGCCCGGCTGGCATTTCCCCGGCGGCGGTGTCGAGGTCGGGCAGACGCTGGAGGAGGCCCTCGCCGACGAACTCCGGCAGGAGGCCCATGTCGAACTGGCGGCCCCGCCACGCTTCGAGGGCATGTACCTGAATGCCCGCACCTCCCGGCGCGACCATGTGGCGCTCTTCCGCGTCGAGGCCTGGACACAGCCGACGCCCTTCGTGCCGACCCGCGAGATCCTCGAGGCGCGGTTCTTTGCCCGCAGCGAGATGCCCGAAGGAACCACCCGCGGCACGCGCGAGCGCCTCGCCGAACTGTTCGAGGGTCGCCCGCGCAGTCCGCACTGGTAGCGATCAGCGCCGGCCGGTCATGAGCGTGACGATGGCGGCGAGGAAGAACGCGGCCGCCATGGCATGCACGAAGCGCGCATCGCCTGACGCGCCAGCGCGGGGCGCGAGTTCACGCACGAGGCCGAACAGCGCCGGCGCGAAGGCATAGAGCCCCTGTCCCACCGCCACGGTCAGCGCCACCACACGCCCCACGTCGGCCCGGGCGAACTCGATCTGGGCGATCAGCGGCGGCAGATACACGAGGTTGCCGATGCCTAGGCCGAAGAGGACGACGCCGGCCCAGATGAGCGGCAGATCCTCGCCGCGCGACAGGGCCAGCGCCAGGCAACCGAGGATCTGGATCGCGTAGCTGGCCGCCGCGATCAGCCTGCGGTCGGCACGGTCCGGCATGAGCCAGGCGAGCAGCGTCCGGCCTGCGACGGCGGCCAGCGTCGCCGCAGCCATGGCGATGCCCGCCCAGGCCTCTCCCAGGGCCGGAACGATGAGGGAGAACAGATGAGCCAGCAGTCCCGCCTGCGCAAACAGGCCGAGGGCGGTAGCCGCGACGAGGGTGACGAAGCTGCGGTTGCGCCACAGGGCTCCTGCGGGGAGGGACGGAGAGCCCTGAGGATCGGTCGTCGCATCGGGAGAACCTGGCGCGTCGCCGTCGGGCTGCTGGCCGAGCGAGGCGGGCGAATGGGCGAAGACGCGGTCGGCGAGCAGCCACATGCCGATGACGACCGCGATGCCGATGGCCGCCGCGGCGGCCGGAAAGCCGGCGAGGCCAATGGCGAAGACCCAAAGCGGCGACATCAGGATGCCGCCGACGCTGGCCCCGTTATAGGCCCAAGCGAGCGCCGCGGGCCGGCCGCGGACGAACCACGGCGCCACGATGGCGTTGACGGCGGCGGCTCCCAGCGTGACCCAGCCCATGCCACTGATCGCGGCTGCCAGGAACAATTGCCAGGGGGCGGCGGCAAGGCTCCAGCCGAGGACGCCGAGGCTCAGGGCGAGGGCGCCGGCCTTGGTGGCGCGGGCAATGCCCCAGCGCGCATAGATGGCCGGCAAGTTGGCGACCGTCAGCGCGCCGACGAGATAGTGGGTGGTCACCGCCGCCGAGACCAGGGCCAGCGGCCAGCCGCGGGTCTGGTGGATGACGTGGAGGTAGATCGGCGGGCCGTAGAAGCCGAGGCCCCAGCCGCAGACGGCGAGGGCGGAAGCCGCCCACACCACCGTCCATCCGAAGAAGCCTGTTCGTGTCATGCCATGTGCGCCGTTGCTCGCGAGCCCGTCGAGTGGATCATGGTGGCGCTGGGGATGGAATGGTTCGGCGCCGCCCGAACCGTGGCAACCGGGCAAGGTGAGGATGCGCGGGGCGCGGGATGACGCCTGCGGTCCGGCATGCTATGCGCGCTGTCATGTTGGGCAGCGCACCTCTTCGGATCGAGCGACGATGACGGCCGGCCTGATGGCCTGAGCCCCTGATTTCGTACGCCTTCTGCCGATGGACCCCGTGTGCCATGCCTGACCTGACGCTCGACCTGCATCCCGAGAACCCCACTGACCATGCGGCGATCGAGCGCCTGCACGAACGCGCCTTCGGTCCCGGCCGCTTCTCGCGCACCGCCTTCCGCTTGCGAGAAGGGGTCGCGCCCTATGCCGCGCTCTGCTTCACCGCCCGCGTCGGCACGCTGCTGGTCGGCTCCATCCGGCTCTCGCCCGTCGATATCGGTCCCGGCACGCCCGCGGTGCTGCTCGGTCCCATCACCATCGACCCGGCCTTCCAGAGCAAGGGCATCGGCGGGGCCCTCATGCGCCGGTCGATGGAAGCGGCGCGCGCGCGCGGCCATCGCCTGATCGTGCTGGTGGGCGATGCCCCTTACTACGAACGCTTCGGCTTCAAGGTCGTGCCCCCCGGCCGGCTCGTCCTGCCGGGCCCGGTCGACCCCGGTCGGCTTCTGGTGGCGGAACTGGTGGCGGGCGCCTTCGACGGCGTTTCGGGGCTGGTGCGCGGCGCGCCGGACGTCGCCTGAAACACGGGTCGGGCGAGGGCGACACACGCCCTTGCCTGAAGGACCCTAAGGTTTCCACCTCACAACGTGCGACGGGAGGCGATGATGGTCAGGATTTTCGGGATCGGCCTTGCACTCGGTCTGGCCCTGGTGGCGTCGGGCGCGGATGCCCAGTCGACGCGCTGCCGTGTCATGGACCCGACGGGCACGCCGCTCAACCTGCGGGACAGCCCCAATGGCGTCATCGTCGGCCGGGTGCGCAACGGCACGCTCGTCACCCGTGTCAGGTCGAGCGAGGACGAGCGCGGCCGCCCGTGGTCCTATGTGGTGGACCGCGAGACCGGCGAGCCTCTCGGCTGGGTCTACCGCGAGTTCATCGCCTGCTTCTGACGACGACCGTAGTCAGCGCTGCGCGCCGGCCTCGGCGGTCCAAGGGGCAGGCCTGCACTTGCCTTGTCGCCAAGCTCGGCCCAGGGTCCGCTCTGCAAGGCTCGTGGCCGAATATATCGCTCACGGCCCGTGCTTCATGGGAGGATCGACGGATGATGATGATGCGACGCAGTTTCCTGATGGCTCTTTTCGCGCTGCCGGCCGCGACGCTGGCTGCACCCGCCGAAGCGTCCTGGCTCACGCAGGGCGCTCGCCGGACCGGCCGGGCGGTGACCCGCGCTGGCCGCAGCGCCAACCGGGGTGTGACGCGTGCCGGCCGCAGCATCGGCCTCGGATCGCGTCGGTCACGCCGTAGCGCGGAGCGCGGCGAGCGCGCCGTCGGACGGCGCGTGTTCGGTCGGCCCCGCCGCCGGCGCAACTGACAGGTTTCGCGGCCAGTCGCGTGATGTGAGCGCGGGCATTGTCGCCGGGCATCGCGGGGGGGCTTATCGCCCCTCGCGGACCCAGACCATCGTCAGCGCGCCGAGCAGCAGCACCAGGCCGAGAATGCCGGCGAAGGCCGGCAGGATGCCGATGCCGCGCACGACCGAGGCGTCGCGCTGGCGGATGCCCATCCAGTCCTCGCCGCGGAGCGAACTGGCCGAGCGTGTCGGCACGATGCGCGGGATGCTGAGCGTTCCCTGCTCGGAGATGCGCCACAGGCCGCCGCCGGTGGCGCGCACCAGCGGCTCCAGCAGGCGCAGCGTCGAGGTCACGTCGGTGAACTCACGCGGATTGGGCGGGCCGACATTGATGAGACGGGTCAGGCGGCCGGCCTGGGCGCGCCAGAGGCCGAGCTCGGTGATGTCGACCTGCCCGCGCCACAGACCGGGCTCGGCGTCCTGCATGGTCACCGTCAGCGTGTCGCCGGACGGCCGCGTCAGCGTCACCGTCTCGGGGCGCTCGGCCATGGTCTGGAGTTCGACGGCAAGCTGGCGGCCTCGGACGGCGAGGCGCAGGCTCTCCTCCTCCAGCTCCGGCTCCTTCATCAGCCAGTGCGACAGGCGGCGCAGCAGCTCCAGATGCGGTCCGCCGCCCTCGAAGCCGCGCGCCCACAGCCAGATATGATCCGACAGGAGCAGGGCGACGCGGCCCTCTCCCTGCCGCGACAGCAGCAGCACGGGGCGCCGGTCCGGGCCGTCCATGACGGTCGTCGCCCCTTGCGCCGGCTGGCGGCTCTCGATCAGGCGGAACCAGCGGCTCCACTGCGGATTGCCCTCGGCGGCCATGCCGGGCAGGGCGCGCGTCACCGGATGCCGGCGGCCCTGGTCCGAGACGCGGGCATGGAAGGGCCGCTCCATGACGTCGCCTGTCGGGGCGGCCGGCAGGATGCTCTCCAGCGGCGTGTCGTTGATCGAGGCGGAACTCGCATGTTCGGGGCCGGCCGCAATCAGCAGGGCGCCGCCGCTGCGCACATAGCGGGCGATGTTGTCGAAATAGATCAGCGGCAGCACGCCCTGCTGGGCGTAGCGGTCGAAGATGATGAGGTCGAATTCGCGGATCTTGATCTGGAACAGCTCGCGGGTCGGGAAAGCAATCAGCGACAGTTCGTTGATCGGCGTGCCGTCCTGCTTCTCGGGCGGGCGCAGGATGGTGAAGTGGACGAGGTCGACGCCGGCGTCGGACTTCAGGAGGTTGCGCCAGGTGCGCTCGCCGGCATGCGGCTCGCCGGAGACCAGCAACACGCGCAGCTTCTCGCGGATGCCGTCGATGACGACGACGGCGCGGTTGTTGATGGGCGTCAGCTCGCCCTCGAGGCCATCCACCTCGATCTCGACGATGTTGGCGCCGGCATGGGTGATCTGGACCGGGACGGCGGTGGCGGCGCCGGTGGTCACCGTGCGCCGTTCGATCACCTCGCCGTCGCGGCGGATGGTCACCACGGCCTGTGCCACGGCGCCGCCGGTGCCGTTGTCCTCGACGCGGAAGCCAACCGTCTGGCTCTGCTGGACGATGCCGAAGCGCGGCGTCTGGGTCAGCACGACGCGCCGGTCGCGGTCGGTGGAGCGGCCCGTGATGAGGGCATGCACCGGCGCGGTGAAACCGATGGCGGCGGCCTGCGCCGGGACGTCGTGAACCTGGCCGTCGGTGACGAGGATGGCGCCGCCGACGCGCTCGGCTGGCACGTCCGAGAGCGCGGAGCGCAGCGCCTCGAACAGGTGCGTGCCATCGGTCTGGCCGTCGGATGCCCCGGCGTCGATCCAGCGCACCTCGAAGCCGGGCGAGCGGGCGAAGCTGCGCTCGATGGCGGCCTTCGCCTCGTCGGTGATGCGGGCGCGGTCGGCGAGGCTCTGGCTGGCGGAGCGGTCGATGACGACGGCGACGACCGATTGCAGCGGGTCGCGGTCCTCCTGCGTGAAAACCGGGTTGGCGAGGGCCAGAAGCGCCAGCGTCATGGCGGCGATGCGCCACCAGGAGCCGCGCGTCCGTGACAGGAGCAGCAGGCCGGCGACGAGCGCGGCGGCGAGCGCCGCGAGCGCCAGCGCCCAGAGCGGCAGGATCGGAGACCAGACGACGCCGAGGGTCATCGCTCAGTTCCCCAGCCGTTCGAGCAGGGCCGGAACGTGGACCTGGTCCGTCTTGTAGTTGCCGGTGAGGGCATACATGACGAGGTTGACGCCGAAGCGGAACGACAGCTCGCGCTGGCGCGCCTCGCCCTGGACCGGCAGCGTCGGATTGCCCTGCCGGTCGATGGCCCAGGCGGCGGCGAGATCGTTCGACGTGATGATAATCGGCGAGACCGAATCCGAGGCGCGGGCGGGCCTGGCGGCCTCCTCCTCGGTGGCCGGCGGGATGGCCTCGACCCAGGTGACGCCCTCGGCGTAGCGTCCGGGGAATTCGCGCAGGATGAAGAAGGCGCGGGCCAGCACGTGGTCGCGCGGCACGGCCTCGAGTTCGGGGATGTCGAGGCCTGCGAGGATGCGGCGCAGCGTCGCCTGCGCCGGGCTCTGCTGGCCGGGGCGGGCGGTGAGCGCGTCGCGGGTGTCGAAGATCACCATGCCGCCCTGCTTCATGTAGGCGTCGAGCTTGAGCAGCGCTTGCGGCGAGGGCTCCTCGGCGCCGGCCACCACCGGCCAGTAGAGCAGGGGGAAGAAGGCGAGCTCGTCGCGGGCGATATCGACGCCCTGCGGCTGCGCCGGCTCCAGCGCCGTGCGGGCCGAGAGGAAGCGGGTCAGGCCCTCGAGCCCGGCGCGGCTGACGTCGTCGACGTCGCGCGCTCCGGTGACGACATAGGCGAGGCGCGTCGACTGGGTGGCGCGGATGGCCGCGTCGTCGGCGGCATTGCCGGTGGAGATGACCGGCCGGTCCTGGCTGCGCCGCGTCTGCGCGTCGGCCGTTCCGGGAGTGAGCGCCAGCCCGGCCATCGCTGCGAGCAGCAGGGCGGCCGCGGCGCCGCGTCGCCGGAAGGGCAGGCGGGCGAGGCCCCCGGCGATCAGGAAGACGATGAGGCCGTCGACGAGGAGCAGGATGAGCGCGGCAGCCACCAGGGGGGACCTCAGGTCGACGGGTTCACCCAGACGGTAGCGTTCGATCGTGGCGTTGAGAGGACCGAATTCGGCCGGCTTCAGGCGCTCCGCGGGTCCCAGCACGTTCACCGCGATGGTGCCTTCCTGCGGCCCGTAGAAACCGGGCGGGAAATCGAAGGTCGCGGGCTCGCGCCAGTCGGCGGCGATGGGCTTGGCGGTCGCCGGCGGCCGGACGA
Source organism: Phreatobacter aquiterrae (assembly GCF_053471285.1). Classification (NCBI taxonomy): domain Bacteria; kingdom Pseudomonadati; phylum Pseudomonadota; class Alphaproteobacteria; order Hyphomicrobiales; family Phreatobacteraceae; genus Phreatobacter; species Phreatobacter aquiterrae. The sequence continues at coordinate 27,054 of NZ_JBJPHW010000009.1, forward strand.
AGGCGCCGAAGCCGTCGAGCACGCGCGTCGGCGCGACGCGCTCGGTCGCACGTGGCTGTCCGGGCACCGCGGCGAGGCCCTCGGCCGCCGGCCGGCCGGCTGCCGACAGCCCGGCGATGCGCTTCAGCATGTCGACGAAGGCGCCGGAGATCGGCAGGTCCGACCAGGCGGTGTCGGCGGTGATGTGGAACAGGATCAGCAGGCCCTGGCCGCGTTTCTCGGCGGTGACCAGCGGCGTGCCGTCGGCGAGCTGCGCCCAGGTCTTGTCGGCGAGCAGCCCGTCCGGTTCGGCGAGGACCTGACGCCTGACGCGCACGTCGGCCGGCACGGGAATGTCGGCGAAGGGACTCTCCCGGCTGAAGGGGCTGAGCGCCTGCGGCGTTTCCCATGACAGGGCGCCGCCGAGCTGGCGGCCGCCCCGGCGCAGCCGGACCGGGACGAGGTCGTCGTTCTGCGCGCCTGCGAGGCGGGTGCCGGCGAAGCGCAGCAGGATGCCACCATTGTCGATGAAGCGGTTCAGCGCGTCGCGCGCCACCGGCGTGACGGTGCCGACGTCGGTCAGCACGATCATCGGCACGCGGCCCTCGATGAAGCGCACGATGGCTTCGGAGGGCGAAGCGCCCTCCACCGTGCGGATGTCGGCGAAGGGTTCGAGAGCGCGGCCGAGATAGTAGGTCGGCGAGAGCAGCGGCTGGGCCGTGTCGGCGGTGGCGCCGGAGACAACGCCGATGGTGCGCCGCGCCCAGCGGGCGTCGATCAACTGGACCGCGCCGGCCGAACGCTCCGACAGGATGTCCATCCGGGTGATCTCGTTGCGGATCTCGACCGGCAGCTCGAAGCGAACATCGGCCTCGTTCCTGCCGTCCTCGAAAGCGAAGGCCACTTCGCCGAGTGGCAGGCCGCGGCTGTCGAGCGCCCTGACGCGGCCGGCCATGGCGCGCCCGGCATCGGCGCGCAGCACCTTGGCGGAGAAGCCGCCGGCGCTGTTCGCAGCTCCCGTGAGGGCGAGCGGCGAGGCGGTGCCGCCGTTGAAGATGGTCATGGCGCGGCCGGTGACGAGCGGCGCCATGAGGTCGACGAAGGCCTTGCTACGGCCGGTGTCGACGCCGTCGGTGAGCCAGACGATCTCGGCCTCGGGCTGGGCCGTCAAGAACTTCTGGATCGCCGGCATGATCGCGGCGCGATCCGGCGTATGCGGCATCGGCTCGAGCGAACGCAGCCGCTCGCGGACTGAGGACGGGGTCTCCAGCGGAATATCGATGACCGGCCGCGCCATCGGCACCAGCGCGACGGCGCGACCGGCGCTCTCGGCCGAGGCGACGATGTCGGCAGCCACCCGCAGCCTCTGCTCGAAGGAGGCGGCCGAGGGCCAGCCGTCATCCAGCATCAGCAGGACCGGGCCACGCGATCCGGAGGTGGCGGCCGGCGGGTTCCACATCGGGCCGGCCATGGCGATGATGATGATGGCGGCCAGCAGCAGGCGCAGCAGGGTGAGCCACCACGGGCTGTTGGAGGGCGTCTCCTCCTTCGGCGCGATGTCCATCAGGATGCGCGTCGGCGGGAAGCGCACGCGGCGCGGCCGGGGCGGGACGAGCCGCAGGAGCCACCACAGCGCCGGCAGGGCGGCGAGCGCGAAGAGCACGAGGGGCGAGGCGAAGGCGAGGGGCAGGCCAAGCATCATGCGCCCCCGATCCTGGGGCCGATGTCGCGGGAGCCGGGTCCCATCCGCTGGTGCAGGGCGAGAATCGCGGTGGCCGGCGGGTTGTCGGTGCGGTGAATGCCGAAGCTCCAGCCGCGCCCGTCACATTCCTGGCGCAGCGCCGCACGGTGGGCCGTGAGCCGGGCGACATAATCGTCGCGCCAGGTCTCCGCGCGGCCTGCGGTGATCGTCAGCTTGTCCTCGAGTTCCTCAAACTCGATGCGGCCCTTGTAGGGGAAGGTCTCCTCGATGGGGTCGTTGATCTGCAGCACGTGGCCGCGCGACCCCGCCGAGGCGAGGCTCTTCAACTCCTCGCGGAACTCGTCGACCGGCACCAGGCAGTCGGACAGGATCACCACCTCCGACAGGCGCGACACCGGAGCCTTGGGCGGCAGGCTGGCATCGGCAAGATCGGGGGTCGCCAGCAGCGCCTCGGCCATGCGGTCGATGATGGCGCGGCTCGCCGTCGGCCGCATGATTCCGGGAATGCCGACCCGCTCGCCGCCGCGCACCATGATCTCGGCCAGGGCGAAGGCGAGGACGATGCAGCGGTCCCGCTTGGTCTCCCAGGCGAGCGGCGAGACGAACTGCATGGAGGCCGAGCAGTCGGGCCAGATCCACACCGTGTGGGCGGCCTCCCACTCCCGTTCGCGGACGTAGAGATGCTGGTCGCGGGCCGACCGGCGCCAGTCGACGCGGCTCGCCGGCTCGCCATCCGAGAAGCGGCGGAACTGCCAGAAATTCTCGCCCGAGCCGGCGCGGCGGCGGCCGTGCAGGCCATGGACCACGGTGGATGCGACGCGGCGCGCCTCCAGCACCAGCCGCGGCAGGGCGGCGGCCAGCTGCTCGCTGTCGCGCATCAGCCGTCTGGCCTGGTCCTCGCGACTCTCCGTCTGGGCGAGGTCGAACATGGCGCTCTCAGCCGATCGGCTTGACCAGGGACGCGATCACCGTCTCGACCGTCATGCCGTCGGCGCGGGCCGAGAAGGACAGCGCCATGCGGTGCTTCAGCACGGGTTCGGCGAGGACGACAACATCGTCGATGGAGGGGGCGAGCCGGCCATCGAGCAGGGCGCGGGCGCGAACCGCCAGCATCAGCGCCTGCGAGGCGCGCGGTCCCGGACCCCAGGCGATGGCATTGGCGAGATCCCCCTTGGCCGCGCCGGGCCTTGCCGAGCGCACCAGCGTCAGGATGGCGTCGACAACGGAATCGCCGACGGGCAACCGCCGCACCAGCCGCTGCGCCGCCTGGAGGTCTTCGGCGCTCAGCGCCTGTCGCGCATGGCTTTCCTGGGCTCCGGTCGTGTCGAACAGGATCTTCCGCTCGGCCTCCAGGTCGGGATAGTCGACGTCGATCTGCATCAGGAAGCGATCGAGCTGGGCCTCGGGCAGCGGATAGGTGCCCTCCTGCTCCAGCGGGTTCTGGGTGGCGAGGACGTGGAAGGGCTTCGGAAGCTCGTAGGTCTCGCCGGCCACCGTCACGTGATGCTCCTGCATCGACTGCAGCAGGGCGGACTGGGTGCGCGGCGAGGCGCGGTTGATCTCGTCGGCCATCAGGAGCTGGGCGAAGACCGGCCCCTTGACGAAGCGGAAGGCGCGCCGGCCGTCGGCGGCCTCCTCAAGGACCTCCGAGCCGAGAATGTCGGAAGGCATGAGATCCGGCGTGAACTGGATGCGGCGGGCGTCGAGCCCGAGGACCGTGCCCATGGTCTCGACCAGCTTGGTCTTGGCGAGGCCGGGAAGGCCGACCAGCAGGGCGTGTCCGCCCGACAGCACGGTGATGATCGCCTTGTCGATGACGGGCTGCTGGCCGAAGATCACGGTCGAGATGTTCGCCCGTGCCGACCGCACCTGGGCGGCCGTGGCTTCGGCGGCGCGAACGATCGCGTCTTCCATTCGTTCGGCTGTCTCGGCGGTCATGGGGACTCCCTTCGAGGCTGCGCGTTGCTTCGCAGTGCATCATGGCCCATGCGTTGCGACGCGGATAGTCGAGTCTTACGTTCGTCACAGGCATCGGCCCACCATCCGACCTTTTTTGGGCGGCCGGTTCACCGAAACGTGAGGCATGGAACGTGACTCAGGAAGCGACTGCGCCGGCAGGGCTGGACGGTATTGCGGCGCGGGTGAAATCGGCGGGCGGCGCGCCCGTCCACCTGTGGAACCCGCCCTATTGCGGCGATCTCGACATCCGGATCGCCGCGGACGGCACCTGGTACTACATGAAGTCGCCGATCGGCCGACTGCCGCTCGTGAAGCTGTTTTCCTCGGTTCTGAAGCGGGAAGAGGGCCGTTTTTTCCTCGTCACCCCCGTCGAGAAGATCGGCATCACCGTCGACGACGCGCCCTTCACGGCGGTCGAGATGCGGGTCGAGGGCGAGGGGCGGTCACGGCAGATCGCCTTCCGCACGCAGGTCGAGCAATGGGTCGATGTCGGTCCCGACCACCCCCTGCGGTTCGAAAAGGAGGCGGGCACCGACGGCGTCAAGCCCTATGTCCATGTCCGGCGCGACCTTTGGGCGCGGGTCTCTCGCGCGCTCTTTCACGATCTCGCGAGCCTTGGGGAAATCGCCGCGCAGGATGGCCGTGACTGGTTCGGGGTTTACGTGGCGGGCGTCTTCTACCCCATGGTCGCGGCATCCGAGATCGAGGGCCTGATGTGATTCCCGAGACGTCCGAACAGTTCAGCCTTGCCGTGACGCGCCGGCTCTCCCTCGAAGTGCCGAGCATGCGGCAGGAGATTTTCGGCCGCCGCGGGCGCACCTCTCCCGGCGACGAGGGCGATCACACGATCAACGAGGGGCTGCCGGCCAAGCCCGCCGCCGTGCTGGTGCCGGTGGTGGCCCGCGCGGAGCCGATGGTGCTTCTCACCCTGCGCTCCAGCGACATGCCCGACCATTCCGGCCAGATCGCCTTTCCCGGCGGCAAGATCGAGCCGGGCGACGCCACGCCGCTGGATGCCGCCCTGCGCGAGGCGGAAGAGGAGATCGGCCTTTCGCGCGCCCATGTGCGCCCGCTCGGCTATCTCCTGCCGTTCCTGTCGCGCACCGGCTACCTCATCACGCCGGTCGTCGGCCTGGTGTCGCCGCCGTTCGATCTGACGATCAATCCGCGCGAGGTGAGCGATGCCTTCGAAGTGCCGCTCGCCTTCCTCATGGACCCGCGCAACCACCAGAAGCAGTTTCGCGAGTTCAACGGCGAGCAGCGCCACTTCTACGCCATGCCGTTTGAGAACCGGTACATCTGGGGCATCACCGCGGGGATCATCCGCAACCTGTGGGAACGGCTGACGGATCACGAGATCGTCGAGGAGGTCGGATGAGGATTGCGATCAACCTGGCGCTCTTCGTTCTGCCTTTCGCGCTGTATTTCATCTGGCTGCACGTGAAGGAGAAGAGCCCGTTCCTGAAGGAGCACTGGGACCGCCAGCCCGTCATCTGGCTGGGGCTGTTCGGAATCGTGCTCGGAGGGGGCTATTTCCTCTATCACCTCGCCTATCAGGTTCGTGATCCCAACGTCGTCTACCGGCCGGCGCAGGTGGAGAACGGCGTCTATTCGCCGGCCCGCATGGAGCGCCGCGCTCCGCCGGACCCGCGATGACGCCCGTGCCGCCCCTGCCGCCCCTGCCGGACTGGCTGACCTCGGGTCCTGTTCCGCACCTGATCGCCCTCGTCGGTGTCGATGGCGACGAGGTGCGCCCGATCGGCGGCGCGGTGAGGAACTGGCTGCTGGGCCTGCCGCCCGGCGATGTCGATCTGGCGACGACCGCTGCTCCGGCCGTGGTCGCAGACCGGGCGCGGGCGGCCGGGCTGAAGGTGGTGCCGACCGGCATCGAACATGGCACGGTCACGGTCGTCGCGGAGGGCACGGGATACGAGATCACGACGCTCAGAGAGGACGTCGAGACCGACGGACGCCGGGCGGTCGTGCGCTTCGGCCACGACTGGCGGTCGGACGCCGAGCGGCGCGACTTCACCATCAACGCCATGAGCCTGTCGCGCGACGGGGAGCTGTTCGACTATTTCGGCGGCCGGCAGGATCTCGCCGCGCGCCGGGTCCGCTTCATCGGCGATGCGGCGGCGCGGATCCGCGAGGATCGTCTGCGCATCCTCCGGCTGTTCCGCTTCCACGCGATCTACGGCGCGGGCGAGGTGGACCGGGCGGCGCTCGCAGCCTGCATCGCGGAGCGGGAGGGGATTGCGGAGCTCTCGCGCGAGCGCCTGCGCGCGGAACTGATGAAGCTCGTGGTCGCCCCCGAAGCTGCCGAGACCCTGCAGGTCATGACAGATGCCGGATTGCTCGGGCCGATCCTCGGCGGTGTGCCGCTCTGCCGTGATCTTGGCCGCCTCGCCCGGATCGAGGCGGAGATGGGGCTGCCGGCCGAGCCGGCGCGGCGGCTGGGTGCGCTGGCGGTGCTCGTGCGCGAGGACGCACAGCGCCTGCGCGAGCGGCTCGCGCTCTCCAACGAGGAACTGCGCCGCGTCGACGGCATCGGTCACGGCTGGCATGGAATCGATCCCCTTGCCGGGCTGGTGGCCGCCAAAGGCGTTCTCTATGCGGTGGGCAAGCGCGGCTATCGCGACCGGGTGCTGGTGGCCTTCGCCCGGTCGGGAGCCGGGACCAGCGATGCGGACTGGCGCGACCTCGTCACGCTGCCCGACCGCTGGGCACCGCCATCCTTCCCCCTGACGGGGGATCATCTGACGCGGCGGGGGATCGCGCCGGGGCCGCAGATCGGGGCGATCCTCGCCGAGGTGAGGCGGCGGTGGATGGCGGCCGACTTTCCGACCTCGACACCTGTTCTGGCCGGTCTCGTGGACGCGGTCGTTGCTTCGCCGCCCCGCGCGACGTGACCAATTGTTTGCAACCATCTTCCTGCAATTAATTGATAGGCAAGTTTTTTTTGTTTGTCTCTGGTTGAGAGCGATCTGTTTTGGATCGCCGTCTGTGGTCCTTTGACGGCATGGCGCGTAACCAGGGGCGAAGCCCGAGCGACTCGAAGCGGGAGCTACCCACCGAGATCTACGTCTCGATGGTCGATGCCCTGTACGAGGACGTGCGCTCGCTGCTGCTCGGTGCCGCCGCCGCGCTCGCCGGCAGCGGCTACGTCGCCTATCTGACCAGGCATCCCCTGCTCATGGTCTTTCCCGTCGCCATGTTCCTGATCGCGGCGATCCGGACGGCGCGTATGAAACAGTACCAGCGGGTTCGCTCGCAGGTCGTGACCTACGAGCAGGCCCGTCACTGGGAATGGGAATACACTCTCGGCGCCAATGCGCTGGTCTTCACCATCGGCGTGTGGTGCTTCGCGACCTTTACCCTGTCGACAAGCATGGCTGCGCATCTCTTCTGCATCTCCGTGGCCCTGTCCTACATGGTCGGGGTCACCGGGCGGAATTTCGCCAACGGCCGGTTCGTCGACGACCAGATCGCCCTTCTCTGCACGCCGCTGGTCCTCGGCATGGTCATGACCGGGGTGTGGGACTATCTGATCCTCGCCTGCTTCGCGCTGCCCTTCTTCGGCAGCGTCAGGAACATCGCGCGGCGCCTGCGCGACATCCTCCTCAACGCCATCATCGCGCAGCGCGAAGTCTCGCTGCTGGCGGACCGGTTCGACACGGCGCTGAACAACATGCCGCATGGCCTCGCCATGTTCGACGCCGACGGCCGCCTCGTCGTCGTCAACCGGCGCTGGTTCGAGATCATGCCCATCGACGGCGACAGCATGGCCTCGGGCGCGCGCGCGGAAGCCATCGTCGCCGCCTATGTCGACCTGGACGTGATGAGCGAGCGCGATGCGGGGCGGGTGCTCGACGTGATCGGGCGGCGGGGGCAAGGCCTGTCGACGGAGCAGATGGAGCTTCAGGCCAATGACCGGAATGTCGACCTGACGTTCCAGCCGATGGAATCGGGTGGCCTCGTGGTGGCGATCGAGGACATCACCGAGAAGCGGCGCACGGAGGCCCGTCTGGCGCACATGGCCAGGCACGACGCGCTGACCGGCCTGCCGAACCGGCTGCTTTTCCAGGAAAGGCTGGACGCGGCCCTCGCGATGGTGGGCGGCGACGACCTTCTCGCGGTCCTGTTCGTGGATCTCGACAATTTCCAGCAGATCAACGATACGCTGAGCCACGCGACGGGCGATGCTGTCCTCGTGGAAGTCGCGGATCGCCTGCGCTTCGCGGTCGGCGACAACGACGTCGTGGCGCGCTTCAGCGCCGACGAGTTCGTGGTGCTTCAGAATGGGGGCCGGAATGTCAACGACGTGACGAGCCTCGCGACGCGGATCATCGAGTCCATTGCGGGGATCACGCAGGTCGACGACAAGGCGATCGTCTGCGGCGCGTCGATCGGCATCGCCCTGGCGCCGCGCGATGGCAGCGATTCCGACCAGTTGCTGAAGAGCGCCGACATGGCGCTCGGGCGCGCCAAGGCCGGCGGCAAGGGCATCCTTCATTTCTACGAAGAGGAAATGGACCGCCGGGCCCAGGCGCGCCGCGCCATCGAGATGGACCTGCGTCACGCACTCCAGAACGACGAACTCGCCGTCTATTTCCAGCCGCTGCTCAACCTCAAGACGCTGGCTATCACCACCTGCGAGGCGCTGGTGCGCTGGCCTCATCCCGTCAGGGGCATGGTGTCGCCCGCGGAGTTCATCCCGGTGGCCGAAGAGACGGGCCTGGTCATTGAACTGGGGCGCCAGGTCCTGCGCAAGGCTTGCCTCGCCTGCGCCGGCTGGCCGGACTCGGTGCGCGTCGCGGTCAATCTGTCATCCGTCCAGTTCGAGCGGGACGACGTGGTGAAGCTGGTCGGCGAGACGCTGAAGGCGACGGGTCTTGCTCCCGACCGCCTCGAACTCGAGATCACGGAAACCCTGCTGCTGCAGGATTCGGCCGCCATCCTCGATGTGCTTCATGAACTGCGCGCCATGGGCGTACGTCTGTCGCTCGATGATTTCGGCACCGGCTATTCCAGCCTGAGCTATCTGCACAAGTTCCCGCTGCACAAGGTGAAGATCGATCGTTCCTTCGTCCGCAACATCACCACCGACAAGAAATCCGCGAAGCTCCTGCGCGGTGTGACGCGGCTCGGGGCCGAACTGGGCCTGTCCGTTGTCGTCGAAGGCGTCGAGACACATGAGCAACTCAAGCTGATAGACGCGCCGGGCGTGGTCAGCGAGGTGCAGGGCTTCATTCTGAGCCCGGCCATTCCAAACGATCAGATACGGCTCATGATGGCGCGTTCCGGCAAGGATCTGCTGGCCCACGCGGCCTGAGACTTCCCAATACCTTCCCTAACGGCACACACATCTTTGTGAATGCCAGGCGCTGCCACAGGCCCGGGCCGATTTCCCATGGCCGCGACGGCGTCGGCCGGGGTCCAGGGACCATGGGTCGGCGGGAGAGGGTGGTCAGGCTGTCGAATATTTCAATCAAGAGTTGATCCGAGTCGTGCTTGTTCAATTCATGATAGAGAATATGCGCTCGAATGGGCCTTGCATCGCAATGTTTTCTGGATTGTCATATGCAAAACAACCATGGCAGGCGGCTCGCCAGTAATTGGCTCGCGCAGCGAGAGGTATCTCGGTAACGAGCACCGTATTTAACCAATTTTCACGAGTCGCGTTAACGATGATTTAACCACGTGCTTTCCATCCGTTAAAAAATCATTAACATCATCCCTACTGAGACGGACGAGTAGCGGCGTTCCTCGTGGGGCATTTCAGATGAATTCGGTTAACGTGGTCAGTTCTTTTGCCAGGAATGTTTCCGATCTCGTCGGCCGGATCGAATACCGGCGCGTCGTGTCTTCGGGAGACAGACAAGCGGTTTTCCGGCTTCGCTACGAATGCTATCTGCGTGAGGGAGCCATCACGGCGAATGAAACGGGTGCATTCGAAGACGACTTCGACAGCTCTCCGAATGTGTGGATCTTCGGCGTCTATCTCGACGGTATTCTTGCCAGCTCCATCCGTGTTCACATCGCGAGCCCGCAGCATCCGATCGCGCCGGCCCTGTCGGTCTTCGGTGACATCCTGGGAGCGCGGATCGCCCGTGGCGAGACCATCGTCGACCCGACCCGCTTCGTCGTCGATCAGGAGTTGTCGCGCCAGTATCCGGCTCTGGCCTATGCGACCGTCCGCATGGGCATGCTGGCCGCCGAATGGGCCGAGGCGGACTATGCGCTCGCGACGGTTCGCACCGAACACCGCGCCTTCTATCGCCGATTGCTCTTCATGGAGCCGGTCGGTGAACCCCGGATCTATCCGAGCCTGAAGAACCCGATCAATCTGATGGGGGTGTCCTTCCCGCTGATGCGGCAGAGGGTCTATGATCGCTATCCGTTCATGATGTCGACCCGCGCCGAGCAGGAGAGTCTCTTCGGTCCGCGCGTCGTCGAGCGGACGGCCGAGGAGAATGCACTGGCTCCGGTGGCGGGACGGACTGCCGCCGCGGCCTGAAACCCCGGAAGGGACGCCCATGCGATCGGGCAGCCGCAGGCCCTTCGATGCCTTTCGCCGCGCTCCGGGCGGCGAGGGCCGCACCACCGACAGCTGGAAGCGCGAGACCTTCGTGCTGCCGCGGGAGGCGGCACGGATCAAGGCGCGCGAGATCCTCGACCGGTTTCCCCGCGCCGCCTATCTGACCGAGGTCGAATTCTGGCGTGAACTGGAGGACGGACGCATCGAGTTCACGATGCGCCGTCTTCCGACATCAGACTGAACAGACCTCAGCCGGCCTCTTCCTCGTCTTCACCTTCGTCGGCAGAGGCTTCTTCGTCCTCGCCCTCCTCCTCGTCTTCTTCGTCGAGTTCCACCGCCTCGAGGGCGATGATCGGGATCGTCTCGCGAAAGAGGTCGCCCTCCTCACCGAGCCAGATGCAGTTGGCGTCCTCGGCATCGACCGAGGCGATGGTCAGGGCCTGTCCGCCCGATTTCAGGGTGACGATGTCGCCGGCACGAAAGGTCATGGGAGCCTCCTTTGAGTACCGGGAGAGGCTAGCCAGGACCCGTGACGCGCCGATCACAGGCAGATGTCAGCGGACCGAAGCGACCGGGGCGGCACGGCTGCCGCCCCGGCGGGTGTCGGAACGTGGTCAGCCGCGCCGCGCTGCGAGGCTCGCTATCAGGGCGCGGATTCCCTCCGTCCATGGCGGGCATTCGGTCGACAGGCGGACGCGGTTCGTCAGGCTTCCGAGGCTGTCGCTGGCGATGGTGACGATGTCGCCGAGCTTGTGGGTGAAGCCCTTGCCCTTGTCGCCGCGGTCCTGGATCGGTGCGAACAGCGTGCCGCAATAGAGGACGAGGCCGTCCGGATACTGGTGGTGCGGGCCGATCGCCTGACGGGCGAGGTCCTCGACATCGCGGGAGATGGCCGCCATGTCGCTCCTGCCGTCGAGCACGAAGCCGTCCTCGCCGGTCACCTTCAGCGACACCTTCATTCTCCTGACGGCGTCTATGCCGAAGGTCGCGTCGAAGAGGCGCACGAACGGTCCGAGCGCGGCCGAGGCGTTGTTGTCCTTGGCCTTGCCGAGGAGAAGGGCCGAGCGGCCTTCGACGTCGCGCAGGTTGACGTCGTTGCCGAGGGTCGCCCCGACGATGCGACCGGCCGAGGAGATGACCAGCACCACCTCGGGCTCCGGGTTATTCCATGTCGAGATCGGGTGGATGCCGACATCGGCCCCGGTGCCCACCGAGGAGAGGACGGGCGCCTTGGTGAAAATCTCGGCGTCGGGTCCGATGCCGACCTCGAGGTACTGCGACCAGAGTCCCCGCTCCTGCAGGTGCTTCTTCAGCGCGGCAGCCTCCGGCGAGCCGGGCTTCAGGCCCTTCAGTTCGCCGCCGATGATGGCGCCGATCTCGCCGCGGATGGCGGAGGCGCGCTCCGGCACGCCCTTGGCCTGTTCCTCGATGACCCGCTCCACCATGGAGAGAGCAAAGGTGACGCCGGCCGCCTTCACTGCCTGCAGGTCGATGGGGGACAGGAAGAAGGGCCTTGACGCGTCACGGCCATCCGGCGGGGTATTGGCCAGGATCGCGTCGAGGTCGCCGACATGCTCTCCCCTCACACCCGCGAGAGAGGTTGCGGGCTCGGCGGTGTCGAACAGGTCGGAGGTCGTCGGGAAGGCCGCCGTGACGTCGAAGACGCCATCGGTGCGGATGACGACGACCGATGGGCCAAGGTCCGGCCTGAAGACGCGGCCGACCAGCGTGCCCGCGGTGCCGTCGGCCGGCAGGGTGGAAGCGGAGGCGAGGGCGATGGCGGTCATATGCAGCGCCCTCCATCCACTTCCAGCACCACGCCCGTGAGGAAATCGCCGGGGTCGGCCGCCAGGAACAGCGCCGCGTCGGCGATGTCCTTCGGTGTCGAGAGGCGACCCATGGGAATGGAGGCGATGAACTTCTTGCGCATCTCCGGGGTGTCCTCGCCCATGAAGGTGCCCAGCAGCGGCGTGTCGCCCGCGACGGGCGCGAGCGCGCAGACGCGGATCCGGTCGGGAGCGAGTTCAACGGCCATGGACTTGGTGAGCAGGTTCACCGCGCCTTTGGAGGCGTTGTACCAGGCAAGGCCGGGGCGCGGCCGGATGCCGGCGGTGGAGCCGACATTGATGATGGCGCCGCCGCCGTTCGTCCGCATGACCGGGACGACCGCGTGGGCGAAGTGGAAGATCGACTTCACGTTGACGTCGAAGACGCGGTCGAAGGTCTCCTCGTCGACCTCCAGCATCGGGCGGTTGCGGTGCGAGGTGCCGGCGTTGTTGATGAGCACGTCGACAGTCCCGAAGCGCTCGACGGTCTTTGCCACTGCGCGCTGCACGTCCTTGGCCTTGGAGACGTCGCACTTCATGCCGAAGGCCTTGCGGCCGAAGGGCTTGGCGGCAGCCTTCGCGCCTTCCTCGTTGAGGTCGAGGACGACGACCTTCGCGCCCTCCCTGGCGAAGGTCTCGACGATGCCGAGGCCGAAGCCCTGTGCGCCGCCGGTGACGATGGCGACCTTGTCCTTGAGACGCATGGTTTCCCCCTGATGCGCGGATGTTTGTTGGTTCAGTTCCATCGCATTTTCGTCACGCGAACCGGTATCCACTTCGCCTGAAAATGCGTTCGGCACTCAGCCGTGGTTGATGACGACGGTCTTGGAGGCGGAGAATTCGTAGAGCGCCTCGAAGCCCTTCTCGCGGCCGTGGCCGGATTTCTTGACGCCGCCGAAGGGCAGCTCGATGCCGCCGCCGGCGCCGTAGCCGTTGACGAAGACCTGGCCGCAACGCATGGCGCGGGCGACCCGCATCGAGCGCTTGGCATCGCGGCTCCAGACGCCGGCGACGAGGCCGAAGTCGGTGCCGTTGGCGAGGCGGATGGCGTCATCCTCGTCGTCGAAGGGAATGGCCGAGAGGACGGGGCCGAAGACCTCGTCGCAGGCGAGGCGGTTCGACCGCGGCACGGGGCCGAAGAGGGTCGGCGAGACATAGTAGCCGTTGGGCGGCAGGTTCGGCGCAAGCTGCCCTTCCGCAAGCACCGGGATGCCATCGGCGCGGGCGCGGGCGACGAAGTCCTCGACCCGCTTCTTCTGGCCGGGGGTGATCATCGGGCCGCAGTCGAGGTCCATGTCCCAGGCGCCGACGCGCACGGTCCGGAAGCGCTCGGCGACCCGCTCGACCAGTTCGTCATAGGCGGCGCGCTCGACCAGCATGCGCGAGCCGGCCGAGCAGGTCTGGCCGCCGTTCTGGATGATGGCGTTGACGAGGGAGGGCACCGCCGCGTCGAAATCGGCGTCGGCGAACACCACCTGCGGCGACTTGCCGCCGAGCTCCAGCGTGCAGCCGATGTGGTTCTTCGCCGCCGCCGACTGGATCAGCGTGCCGACCTCCGGCGAACCGGTGAAGGAGATGAAGTCGATGCCGCGATGGGAGGAGAGCGCCGCGCCCGCCTCCTCGCCGAGGCCGGTGACGAGGTTGAGCACACCGGGGGGGAAGCCGACCTCCAGCGCCAGTTCGCAGATGCGGATGAGTGACAGGCAGGCATCCTCTGCCGGCTTCACCACGCAGGTGTTGCCGCAGGCGAGCGAGGCCGCGACCGAACGGCCGAAGATCTGCGCCGGATAGTTCCACGGCACGATATGGCCGGTGACGCCGTGCGGGTCGCGCACCACGGCCACCGTGTAGCCGTTGAGGAAGGGGATGGTCTCGCCGTGCACCTTGTCGGCGGCGGTGCCGTAGAACTCGAAATAACGGGCCGCGGCTGTGATGTCGGCCTTGCCCTGGCGGGCCGGCTTGCCGGTGTCGATGCCCTCGAGGAAGGACAGTTCGTCGTGGTTGGCGAGGATGGCCTCACCGAGCTTGCAGAGGAGGCGTCCGCGCTCTGTTGCAGTCATGCGGCCCCAGGGACCCTCCTCGAAGGCCTTGCGGGCAGCGGAGACCGCCCGATCGATGTCCTCGGCTCCGGAGCGCGGCATATGGGTGAGGATCGCGCCGTCCGACGGGCCGATGACGTCGAGCGTCGCGCCACTCAGCGCCACGGTGGACCTGCCGTCGACGACGTTGAGGAAGGTGTGGGCGATGCCGCGCGGGGCAGCGGTGGTGGCGGTGCTCATGGTCTTCCCTTGGTCGGGCGGTTCTCGGCCTCGGGCCGCGGCAAATCGGGCGCGCACGCTAGCCCCAGACGGCCATCCTCCGAAAGGGGGGACCCGCATGGGAGCCCTTCCGCATGGCGATACGGGAGGGCCGGTGGAGCGGCGTCAGAAGCGCGTGGCGAGATGGGCGAAGGCGATGACGCCGCCGATCCCGACGCCAATGCCGAGCAGGAACAGCACGAAGGCGCCGATGCCGGAGAAGCGGACGCCTCCGCGCGGCGGCGACGCGGCCATCGCGGGCAGGGGGGCGGGAGCGGACGTCGCGACTGATTGCGGCTGCGAAGGCACCTCCGCGGCCGGGGGAACACCGGCGACGGTGAAGACCGGCGGCAGGTCGGCCCGGGGCAGGGCAGTCGCGGGTTCGGTCGCGGCCGGCGGCAGCGCCAGGAGCCGCTCGCGCTCGATCAGCCGGCGGGCGACATAGGCGGTGACGCGATCGGCGACCGCGCCGGCGTCGTCGCTCTCGATCATCACGCGCCGGCCGTTGCGGGTGTCCTGCAGGAAGCGGTAGGTGCGCCGGTCGCGCCCGACCTCGACGAAGGCGATCATGTCGATCCACAGCCGCGGCGTCGCGCCCGGCGTGATCCCCACGTCGAACAGGTCGAGCCCCTGCGGCACCTCGGCGAGAACCGGCTTCAGCCGGTCGTGCAGCATCTCGAGGCGCGCCAGATCAGCCTCGCGCAGGGCGACGACCACGCCGGTGCGCTCGGCCTCGTCGATGCGGATGGCGCGCATGGCGTCTGTCAGCGGCCGCGGCGCCTTGCCGGCATTGTCCATGGTTCGATCCTCGACAGGGCCGCCGCCCGCGGCCTCATGGTGAAGGCATCGTAAATGGAATGGCCCCCAAGCCCAAGCGGAGTCATCCGCCGAGCGATTTCTTGTGCACGGTTTTTGACACAACGTTCAGGTGCCCTGATCATCGGGTCGTTCGAAGACCGGCCCGAGAGGCATGACGTGACGCAGGAGAGTGTTCGTACTGCAACACCTTGCCGCCAACTGGCGTTCCGCTGGGCAAAATCGCTGCTGGAAACATGCCGATACATTGCGTCTGACGCAGAGTCGTGCGCAACGTGTCCGGGAATTCAATCAGCGACGCGTCGAACGGAGTCTTGCTCGCCGCGTAGCAATCAGGATGGTCCCCATGAAGAAGCTGCTTCTCGCCACCACCGCCCTCGTGGCCTTCGCCGCCGGTGCCCATGCCGCCGACCTCGGCTCGCCGCGCATGCCGATTGCTGCGGCTGTCGTCGCGCCGGCCTATAACTGGACCGGCTTCTTCGTCGGCGCTCAGGTCGGCTACGAGTGGGCGCGATTCGCCCGTGTCACCTCCGGCGGCTTCGCCAATGCCTACAACGGTAGCGGGCTGATGGGCGGTCTCCATGCCGGCTATAACTGGCAGGGTGCGTCGCCTCTCGTCGTCGGTGTGATCGCCGACATCGAGGCGGCCGGTGTCAGCGGCAACGACGCGGGCGTCGGCGGCACGTTCGATCGCGGCCGGATCAACTGGCAGGGCTCGCTGCGTGCCCGTCTGGGCTTCGCCGCGGACCGGGCTCTGTTCTACGCCACGGGCGGTCTGGCGTTCGGCGGCCTGTCCTTCACGAACGACGTGGGCGCCCTGGCCAACACGTTCAGCCAGACCCGTGTGGGTTGGACCGCGGGCGCAGGCATCGAATATGCCGTCAATCCCAACTGGTCGGTCGGCCTCGAGTATCGCTACACGGATTTCGGCCGCACCTCGTCACCCGGCTTCCCGGCCGCTCTCCCCAACGGCAATGCCGGTTTCCGGACCACGACGACTTCGCACGCGGTCCGCGCTACCCTGTCCTATCACTTCGTGACCGGTGGCCCGGTCGTCGCGCGCTACTGATCCCGACGCTCAAACGTCGGAGGGACGAACGGGCCGCCTTCGGGCGGCCCGTTTGCGTTCAACGGCGGCGATGTCTCTGGGGAAGCCAAGTATCGACCCTGATGGCGATCCGTGTCCTCTGGGTCACATCCTGTATCGGAATCAGCATATCATGGTCGGGCGAGGGGCGCCGAGTCCGTGAATCACTTCCGCCTTACGCAGAGTCATGCGCAGTCATTGGTTGTGAATGCGCATGTGTCGTTTATCCCGACCGCCCCGAAAGGCTCCCCATGAAAAAGCTCCTCCTCGCCGTTGTCGCTGCTGTGACCCTCGGCACGGGTGCCAAGGCGGCCGATCTCGGTTCGCCGCGCATGCCAATCGCGGCGGCTGTCGTGGCTCAGGCCTTCCCGTGGTCGGGCTTCTATCTCGGCGCCCATGTCGGGTATGGCTTCGGCAACTCCCGCTTCGTCAACGGCATTGCGTTTCCGACGTCGGTGAACGGTCCGCTCGTCGGTGGCCAGATCGGCTTCAACTACCAGATCAACCAGATCGTCCTCGGAGCCGAGGCGGATCTCGCCTTCGCGGCGATCACCGGTCGCGCCAGCAACGTTCCCGCAATCTCGCACCGCACCAGCATGCTCGGGTCGCTTCGCGTCCGCGGCGGCTTTGCCGTTGACCGGGCCCTGTTCTATGTGGCGGGCGGTATGGGTTTCCAGGGCGCTTCGACGAACCAGAACCCCGGCCCGGCCGAAAGGTATAACCGCACCGGATGGACGGTCGGCGCGGGCATTGAATACGCCATGACCCCGAACTGGACGGTCAAGGCCGAGTATTCCTACTACAATTTCGGCACCCGGACCCTCGGCCCCACCTACGTTGGCACGGTTCGATCGGATGTCCACACCGTGAAGCTCGGCGTGAACTACCTCTTCTCGACCGGCCCGTCGGCCGTCGTCGCGCGCTACTGATATCTGACGCTCTTCGCGTCAGGACTACCCACGGGCCGCCTTCGGGCGGCCCGTTTGCGTTCGAGTCGGCTGACGGAGGGAAAGTCGGGCATTGGCGGTGTCGCTGGCCACCGCGGACACCCGATCGTCATCGCGCGGTCGCCCACGCAAACCTCTACGCCGGGATGCGACATGGCTCGTCGCCAAGCGTGCTCTTCGAGCAACAGTTGGTGGCGGTCTCGAGGTCCAGGCGAGACATCACGCCGAAGCGCGCCTCTCAGGACTTGTGCCTTCCGCAGAGTCATGACTTTGGTTTCGTCGCGAAATCATTCAACGTGGATCGCCGGGCACGAACCTGGGTCCTGTTGCCCCAAGGGACGCCGTCATGAAGAAGTTGCTCCTCGCCTCCACCGCGCTCGCGGCCTTCGTTGCCGGCGCCCAGGCTGCGGACCTCGGCTCGCCGCGCATGCCAATCGCCGCGGCGGTTGTCGCGCCTGCCTTCTCATGGACCGGCTTCTACATCGGCGCGCATGTCGGCTACGGCTTCGGCCGGACGACCCCCGTGGACATTGTCTTCGGTGCGTTCCCCATGAACACATCCGGCGGATTGGTCGGCGGCCAGATTGGCTTCAATTATCAGATCAACCAGATCGTTCTCGGCGCCGAGGCTGATCTTGCGTATGCCGGGATTTCCGGCAGCCGTGTGTCGGTTGCACCTCAGGTCGTGTTCGCCCGGACCAATATGCTGGGCTCGGTCCGTGCCCGCGCGGGCTTCGCTGTCGATCGCGCGCTCTTCTACGTGACTGGCGGTCTCGGCATCCAGGGCGGTTCCTTCGCCACCAACACCGGCCCCGGGGCCGAGCGCTACACCCGCACCGGGTGGACGGTTGGTGCCGGCGTCGAATACGCCATGACCCCCAACTGGACGGTCAAGGCCGAGTATTCCTATTACAATTTCGGCACCCGGACCCTCGGTCCCATCTACACTGGAACGATCCGCGCCGACGTTCACACCGTGAAGCTCGGCGTGAACTACCTCTTCTCGACCGGCCCGTCGGCCGTCGTCGCGCGCTACTGATTTCGGCGCACCAGCGTCGGAGGGACGAACGGGCCGCCTTGGGGCGGCCCGTTTGCGTTGGGCGCTTCAGGCGGGATCGGGAAAGGCGCCGAGCTGGCGCAGCGCCTCGCCGGCGACCATGGCGACCGAGACCGCGACGTTGAGCGAGCGCAGGCCGGGGCGCATGGGGATGAGGATGCGGGCATCGGCCGCCGCGTGGACCCCGTCCGGAACGCCGGCCGATTCGCGTCCGGCCATCACCACGTCGCCAGCGCGGAAGGCGTAGCCGGCATAGGGCAGGGCAGCGCGGGTGGTCATCAGCACCAGGCGGCGCCCCTCTGCCGCCCGCCAGCGTTCGAAGGCGGCGAAGTCGTCGTGCCGTTTCCAGGCGACGTGATCGAGATAGTCCATGCCGGAGCGGCGGAACGATTTGTCCGACACCGGGAATCCCGCCGGCTCGACAATGTCGACGGTGAGGCCGAGGCAGGCGGCGAGCCTGAGGATGGTGCCCGTGTTCTGGGCGATGTCAGGCTGGAACAGGGCGATGCGGATCATGGGGCATTCTGAAGCCCCAGGATCAATTTACGGAAGCCCCCCGGCCGCGGTTCATGTGATCCGACGAAGGTGCCATGCGGCGCAATGCCATGTTCACACCGGCGCACTGGACATCACCTTATAACGGTGCGAATAAGCGACGCCGATCAAGGTTTCCGCTTGGATTCCGCAGGGCCCGCACCGGGCCGGTCGGCGCTGCGGCGCCACCCCCGGGCAGCTGCGCGCCGAAGTGGATGTCCTGCGGCTGCGCCCTTTGCGCTGTCGGCGCGATTGGGTCCCTTGCGACGGACTGACGAGCGAAAGGACGACGAGAAGTGGCAAGCGTTCAACATGCCGAGGGCGACCGCCGCGATTTCCTGTTCCTGGCGACGGGGGCGACTGCGGCCGTCGGCGTCGCCGCAGCGGTCTGGCCCTTCATCAGCCAGCTGGCGCCCGACGCGGGCACGGTGGCGGCCGGCGCCCCGGTCGAACTGGATCTCGCCGCGATCCCGGACGGCGGGCAGATCAAGATCCTGTGGCGCGGCAAACCCTATTTCGTGCGCAACCGCACCGAGGCCGAGATCAAGGCGGCCGTCGACGTGGACGTCGCCACGCTGCGCGACCCGCAGCCGGATTCGGCCCGTGTCAAGGAGGGCCACGCCAAGTGGCTGATCACCGCCGCCAACTGCACCCATCTCGGCTGCGTGCCGCTGGGCAACCAGGGTGAGTACGGCGGCTGGTTCTGCCCCTGCCACGGCTCGCATTTCGACACGTCGGGCCGCATCCGCAAGGGGCCTGCCCCGACCAATCTGCCCGTTCCGCAGTACACTTTCCTGAGCGACACGCGCATCCGCATCACGGGTGCGGCGGCGTCCGTCTGACGCCCGGATCCAGAGGTATCTCGACCATGCAGGGTCATTCGCACTACGTACCGAAGTCTGGCATCGGCAAGTGGATGGACGCGCGCCTGCCGCTGCCGCGTCTCGTCTATGACAGCTTCATCGCCTATCCGGTCCCCAAGAACCTCACCTATTTCTGGGCCTTCGGCGGCATTCTCTCCGTCATGCTTGTGGCGCAGATCATCACCGGCGTCGTGCTGGCGATGCACTACACCGCCCATGTCGACCTCGCGTTCAACTCGATCGAGAAGATCATGCGCGACGTCAACTACGGCTGGATGATGCGCTACCTGCACTCCAACGGCGCGTCGATGTTCTTCATCGCGGTCTACATCCACATGTTCCGCGGCCTCTACTACGGGTCCTACAAGGCGCCGCGCGAGGTGCTGTGGATCCTCGGCGTCATCATCTATCTCCTGATGATGGCCACCGCCTTCCTCGGCTACGTGCTGCCCTGGGGCCAGATGTCCCTGTGGGGTGCGGTCGTCATCACCAACCTGTTCTCGGCCGTCCCCGTAGTCGGACCGACGATCGTCGAGTTCCTGTGGGGCGGCTATTCGGTCGACAACCCGACGCTGAACCGCTTCTTCTCGCTGCACTACCTTCTGCCGTTCATGATCGCCGGCGTCGTCGTGCTGCACGTGTGGGCGCTGCATGTCACCGGCCAGAACAACCCGACCGGCGTCGAGGTGAAGGACGTCAAGAAGGACACCGTGCCCTTCACGCCCTACGCGACCATCAAGGATGCAGTCGGGCTGATCTTCTTCTTCATCCTGTTCATGTGGTTCGCCTTCTTCCAGCCGAACTATCTCGGCCATGCCGTGAACTACGTCCCGGCCGACCCGCTGGTGACGCCGCCGCACATCGTGCCGGAGTGGTATTTCCTGCCCTTCTACGCGATCCTCCGCGCCATCACCTTCGACATCAACCTGCTCATCTTCACGATCCCCTCGAAGCTCGGCGGCGTGCTGGCCATGTTCGCGGCCATCGCCGTGCTGGCCTTCCTGCCCTGGCTCGACACCTCCAAGGTGAAGTCCTCGGCCTACCGCCCGCTGCACAAGCAGTTCTTCTGGGCCTTCGTGGTGGTCTGCGTGATCCTCGGCTGGCTTGGTTCGAAGCCCGCCGAGTACCCCTACACGGTGCTGTCGCTGATCTTCACCGGGCTCTACTTCGCCTATTTCCTGATCGTGCTGCCGCTGCTCGGCCTGTTCGAGACGCCAAAGGCGCTGCCGGCATCCATTGCCGACTCCGTCCTGCCCAAGCACAAGAAGGGCGGAGCCCCCGTCACGGCCGGCGCCACCGCCGCGCCGCAGACCCAGGGCTGAGGCGAGAGAAACCAAGGATCCATGACGATGAAGCGTTTCTCTCTCCGCATGGCGACGGCCGGCCTCGCCGGTCTGGTCATGGCCTCGCTCGCCCCGGCGCAGGCCGCCGAGCAGCTCAACCCGCCCCGTGCCGTCTGGTCGTTTTCCGGCATCTTCGGGACCTTCGACCGGGCACAGCTGCAGCGCGGCTTCCAGGTCTACAAGGAAGTCTGCGCGTCCTGCCACGGCCTCAGCCTGATGTCGTTCCGCAACCTGTCGCAGCCCGGAGGGCCGGAGTTTACCGCAGCGCAGGCCGCGGCGATCGCCGCCGACTGGCAGCACAAGGTCCGCGAGATCGGCGACGACGGCCAGCCGGCCGAGCGCGCGCCGCGCCTCGCCGACCGCATTCCCGGTCCGTTCCCGAACCTGAAGGCGGCCGAGGCGGCCAATGGCGGCAAGGCGCCGCCGGACCTGACGCTGATGCCCAAGGCGCGTTCCTACGAGCGCGGCTTCCCCTGGTTCCTCATCGACATCGTCACGCTCTATCAGGAGCATGGCGCCGACTATGTGAAGGCGTTCCTGGTGGGTTACGAGCAGGGTCACGAGACGCCGCCCGGCACGCACTACAACAAGTATTTCCCGGGCAACTTCGTCGGCATGCCGAACATGCTGCAGGACGGTCAGGTCACCTATTCGGACGGCTCGCCGCAAACCGCGCAGCAGTACGCCGCCGACGTGACGGCCTTCCTGATGTGGACGGCCGAGCCGCACATGGAACAGCGCAAGCGCATCGGCTTCCAGGTCATCCTGTTCCTGCTCGTGCTCGGTGGCCTCGCCTACTTCACCAAGAAGAAGGTGTGGAAGAATGTCGAAGGCCACGCCTGAACGGCGGATGCCTGACCGGACTTGACGAAGGGCCGCGCGAGCGGCCCTTTTTCGTGGGAGCGGGCGGTGGTGTCACATCACTGTCGCGGGAATCCGGCGGCTGATCGACCGGAACCTGACGTGGATGGGTGGTGGCGATGATGAAGGCAGTTCTCGGCGTGATGGGCGGATCGGGCATCTACGATCTCCCGGGGCTCGAGGGCCTGGAGGAGGTCGCCGTCGCCTCGCCCTGGGGCGAGCCGTCCGACGTCCTGCGCCGCGGACGCATCGGGTCGACCGAGATTGTCTTCCTGCCGCGGCACGGCCGGGGCCACCGCTACAGTCCCTCGGAGATCAACTATCGCGCCAATATCGACGTGCTGAAGCGGGTGGGGGTCACCGATCTCGTCTCGCTCTCGGCGGTGGGCTCGTTCAAGGGTGAACTGCCACCCGGTCATTTCGTGCTGGCGGACCAGTTTATCGACAAGACCTATCTCCGGCCGTCGAGCTTCTTCGGTCGCGGCTGCGTCGCCCATGTCGCCTTTTCGCATCCCGTCGCGCCGCTGTTGCAGAAGCGGCTGGCGGCGGCCGCCGAGGCGGAGGCGATCCCCCATCAGGTCGGCGGCACCGCTGTCTGCATGGAGGGTCCGGCCTTCTCGACGCTGGCCGAGAGCCTGTTCCACAAGGGACAGGGCTTGGACCTCATCGGCATGACCTCGATGCCGGAGGCCAAGCTCGCCCGCGAGGCCGAGATCTCCTACGCCTTCGTCGGCATGGTGACGGATTTCGACGCCTGGCACGAGGAGGTGGGGCCCGTGGACGTGTCGCAGGTCATCCACCACCTGCATTCCAACGCCGACAAGGCGCGCCGCCTGGTGGCACGGCTCGCGCGCGACTTGCCCGCCACGCACGAGCCCTGTCCGATCCACTCCGACCGGGCGCTGGAACACGCCATCATCACGGCGAAGGAACACCGCGACCCCGAACTCGTGGCGAAGCTCGATGCGGTCGCCGGCCGCGTGATCGGCCGTTGAGGCGTCAGAGCCAGCCGAAGGGGCCGCCCATGTAGCCGTAGCGCCAGGCGCCGACGCCCCAGAACAGCAGGCCGCCGATGATCTTGACGACCAGAGCGACGGCGATGACGGCGGGGATCGCGGCGAGCGCGGCCTTGAAGAAGAAGCCGACCAGCCGGGTGAAGGGCACGTCGATGGCGGTGACGGTGATCGGGGTCGGCTGGTAGGTGGCCGGTGCGGCCGGTGTCTGCGGCATGGTCATGATGTCTCTCCGTGGTGGGGAAGCCTTTCCGCCCGCAGGCGGCGGCTTTCCCTGGTGGTCGCTCCCTCGCTAGAGTTATGCGGCGGCCCGGACGGGCGCCAATGAATTCGCGGTAAGGTTCTGCCGCTTCAACGAAGGCATGACGGATGACGACGGACGAGGATCTGCGGAACGCGGTCAGGACCATCCCGGACTATCCGAAGCCCGGGATCATGTTCCGCGACATCACCACGCTGCTCGGCAATGCGCGGGCTTTCCGCCGCGCAGTCGACCAACTCGTCCACCCCTATGCCGGCGGCAAGATCGACAAGGTCGCGGGGATCGAGGCGCGCGGCTTCATCCTCGGCGGCGCCGTGGCGCATCAGCTCTCCGCTGGCTTCATCCCGATCCGCAAGAAGGGCAAGCTGCCGCACCAGACGGTGCGCATGGCCTATGCGCTGGAATATGGCACCGACGAGATGGAGATCCATGTCGACGCCATCCGGCCGGGCGAGAAGGTCATCCTCGTCGACGACCTCATCGCCACCGGCGGCACGGCGGAGGGCGCGGTGAAGCTCTTGCGCCAGATCGGCGCCGAGGTCGTCGCCGCCTGCTTCATCATCGACCTGCCGGCACTCGGCGGAGCGGCGAAGCTCAGGGCCATGGGCGTGCCGGTGCGGGCGCTGATGGCATTTGACGGGCATTGAGCGGCGCATCCTGAACGGGATCGGATAGCTTCGTTCGACCCTGTCCGCGCTGTGCTGGGCGCGTGACGCGGCTGGCAGGCGCGCCGCGGGAGTTGTTCGTCTGCTGCCGGATCCTCACAACCTCCAGGGGCTTTCGGCGAACCTGGCGCTGACGAAGTCGAGGAAGGCCCGCACTTTGGGAAGCCTCTGGCGTCCTGGCGGAAAGACGAGGTGTATAGGGATCGGATCGTCGACGTGAGTCCCGGCGAGAAGGCGGATCAAGCGACCCGCGTGGATTGCCGGGGCGGCCAGCATGTCGCCGACGCGCGCGATGCCGACATCGGCGAGAGCAAGGGCGAGGGCGCCTTCCGCCGTGCCGATGCGGACCGGTCCCTGGACGGCGATCTGGGTGAGCTGCCCGTCCTCGCGGAAGGGCCATCGCGCCATATCGGGGGTGGTGGTGATCGCCAGGCAGGCATGACGGGCGAGGTCGGCCGGTCTTTTCGGAATACCATGGCGGCCGAGATAGGCGGGGGAGGCGACAATGACGCGGCGAACCTCGGCAAAGCGCCTGGCGGCGAGGCGATCGTCGCCGACCGGACCCGTGCGGATGGCAACGTCCAGTTCCTCGCCGACGACGTCACAGATGCGGTCCTCCACCGTCAGGTCAAGACGGACGTCCGGGTAGGCCTCGCCGAAGGCCACGAGTGCAGGGGCGAGCTGGCGCATCGCGAAGCTGATTCCGGAATTGATGCGGAGCCGGCCCTGGGGACGGCCGCTGCCTTCCATTGCCGTGGCTTCGGCATCGTCGATGGCCCCGAGGATCAGGCGGGAGGCGGCGATGTAATCCTGGCCGGCGGGGGTCGGGACGATGCGCCGGGTCGTGCGTTCCAGAAGGCGGACGCCGAGCCGCTGCTCCAGCCGTGTGACAGCCTTGGAGACGGCCGATGGCGTCACGCCCAGGTGCTCGGCGGCGGCAGTGAAGCCGCCGCGATCGACCGCGGCAACCAGAATTTCCATCGCGGCGGCGCGATCCATTCGTGCCTCCAGTTCCACAAAGAACGGAATTGTAACCAGATTATCGAAAATGCGGAAAAGAATAAACCTTCTCATGTCGACACGACGTCGGCGCGGGAGAGTTCGCCATGGCCCATCATGTCGATCATCGGGATGTCTTCAGCTACGCTGACGTACGGCGCCGGGCAGAGCGCGAGCGCGCGCTGGCCTTGCGCTCCGGATGGCGTCTGCTGATGTCGACTGTCCGGCGATGGACGAAGGGTGACGCCCGTCAGCCCGTCATCGGCACGAAGACCGATCCGTCGAACGAGAACACCAGTTCGCCGTGCTGGTTCTCGCCGGTGTTGAGCGAGAAGGCGATGCCCCAGCCGGGCCGCGAGGCGAGCGGGCGCTTGTCGACGAATTCGGTGTAGTAGGTGACCGAGTCGCCCGCCCGGACCGGCTTCAGCCATTTGAGGTTCCTGAAACCGCCGGAGGGGCCGGTGTTGCGCGGCGGAAGGCCTTTGGCCGCCCGATCGGCGGCGATGCGCTGGAGGCTCTCGACGCGCATGCGCATCCAGACGCTGCCGGTATGCCAGCCGGACGCCACCAGGCCGCCGAAGTGGGTCTTCGCGCCCTCTTCCGCCGAGAGGTGGAAGGGCTGGGGGTCGAACTTGCGGGCGAAGGCGATGATCGCCTCGGCCGTGAAGGTGTAGGAGCCCAGCGTCTGGCGTTCGCCGATGACGATCTCGTCATACATGGTCAGGCCGCTCCCGCCATGCGCCGGGCGAAGAAGATCGGGTTGGTCTGCACCACCACCACCTCGCCCTTCTGGTTCATGAGGTCGAAGCGGAACCGCACCATGCCGCGATCGGGCTTGGAGGCGGAGGGCTTCACCTCAAGGATTTCACAGCGCGCCGAGAGCACGTCGCCTGGAAAGACCGGCTTCAGCCATTTCACCTCGTCGATCCCCGGCGAACCGATGGACGTCGAGCCATGGATGAAGTGGTCGAACATCAGACGCATGAGGATCGAGCAGGTGTGCCATCCCGAGGCCGCGAGGCCACCGAGCAGCGAGGCCTTGCCCGCCTCCTCGTCCAGATGGAACGGCTGCGGGTCGAACTCGGCGGCGAAGGCGATCACATCCTCCCGCGTCACCTCGTAGGCGCCGAAGGTGGTGACCGTGCCGGGGACGAAATCCTCGAAGGCGGGATAGGGCGTCGCTGTCGTCATGGGGGCCGGGCCAGGTGAAAGGGTTTCGCCCTTATGCCGCAAACGGACGGGCTCGTCCGTCCGCCGTTCGGCAGGCTGCCATGCGGACGAGCCCGGTCTTCAGTTGGCGAAGCGGAAATGCAGCACGTCGCCGTCGGCGACCACGTATTCCTTGCCCTCGAGGCGCAGCTTGCCGGCGTCGCGGGCGCCGGCCTCGCCACCGAGCGCCGTGTAGTCGGCGAAGGCGATGGTCTCGGCGCGGATGAAGCCCTTCTCGAAATCGGTATGGATCACGCCTGCCGCCTGGGGAGCCTTGGTGCCCTGGGTGATGGTCCAGGCGCGCGCTTCCTTTGGGCCCACGGTGAAGTAGGTGACGAGGGAGAGCAGTTCGTAGCCGGCGCGGATGACGCGGTTGAGGCCGGGCTCCGCGAGACCGACCGCCTCGAGGAAGTCCTTCTGGTCCTCAATCGCCATGACCGCGATCTCGCTCTCGATCTTGGCCGAGACGACGACGGCCCTGGCGCCCTCTGCCTTCGCCCGCTCGAAGACGCGGGCCGAGAAGGTGTTGCCCTTGTCGGCGGAGGCTTCCTCGACGTTGCAGACGTAGAGCACCGGCTTGGTGGTGAGGAGGTTCAGCATGGCGAAGGCCTTCTCCTCCTCCGCCTTCACCTCTGTCATGCGGGCAGGACGCCCGTCGCGCAGGTGGACCAGGGCGCGGTTGATCAGGTCGACCTGCTCCTTGACCTCCTTGTCGCCGCCCTTGGCCTTCTTCTCGAGGCTGACAACCCGCTTCTCAAGGCTTTCGAGGTCCGCGAGCATCAGTTCGGTCTCGATGGTCTCGATGTCGGCAATCGGGTCGACCTTGCCCTCGACATGGGTGATGTCACCGTCCTCGAAGCAGCGCACGACATGGGCGATGGCGTCCACCTCGCGGATATTGGCGAGGAACTGGTTGCCGAGGCCCTCGCCCTTCGACGCGCCGCGCACGATGCCGGCGATGTCGACGAAGGTGATGCGGGTCGGGATGGTCTGCTGCGACTTGCCGATGGTGGCGAGCTGGTCGAGGCGGGGATCGGGCACCGCGACGTCGCCGACATTCGGTTCGATCGTGCAGAACGGATAGTTCGCCGCCTGCGCCGCAGCCGTCTGCGTCAGGGCGTTGAAGAGGGTCGACTTGCCGACGTTCGGCAGGCCGACGATGCCGCATTTGAAGCCCATGGGAGGTCCGATCTGAAGCTGTGGCGCCTTGTCGAATGCAAGGCGGGGGGTGTCAAGGGCGGGGTCAGGGTTTCGGCGCGTCCTTCGCCTCGCCGGGACGCTTCACCTCGCCCCAGCCGCGGCCCTCCATGGCGAGGTGGATGCGGTTCTGGAAGGCGGCGTCGTCGCCGGCGGCAAGCAGTTCGGCCTGGTCGGCGCATGCGTCGCACAGATCCTCGACCCAGGGCATCTCCGCCTTGGCGAAGTCGTTGAGCACGTAGGCATGGACCAGCGCCTTGTCGCCGGGATGGCCGATGCCCATCCGCACGCGGCGATAATCATTGCCGCACTGGGCTGTGATGGAGCGCAGGCCGTTGTGGCCGGCATTGCCGCCGCCGGTCTTCACGCGCAGCTTGGCAGGCGGCAGGTCGAGTTCGTCGTGGAACACCACGACCTTGTCGAGCGGGATCTTGAAGAAGCGCATGGCCTCCCCGACGGCGCGTCCGCTCTCGTTCATGAAGGTGCCGGGCATCAGCAGAAGCACCTTCTCGCTGCCGATGGCGCCTTCCGCGCACAGTCCCTGGAAGCGCTGGCGCCAGGGCGCAAAGCGGTGGCGGCGATGGATTGCCGCGGCCGCCATGAAGCCGATGTTATGCCGGTTGTTCTGGTATTTCGCCCCGGGATTGCCGAGGCCCGCCATCAGGATCATGGGCCGGGATCCGCCATGTGCCGCGCAAGGGCTTCAAACGACAAGGGGCGCCCCGCTTGAGGGCGCCCCGATGCGGGAAGGCTGCGGGGCGCAAGGACCCCGAAGGCTCACTTCTTGGCGGCAGGGGCCGCGGCGGGAGCCGCCTCGGCGGTCGGCTCGTCCTCGGCTACCGTCGGAGCGACGATCGACAGGATCGTGACGTTCTCCTTGGAGGCGGGGCGCGCACCAGCCGGCAGCTTGATGTCCTCGATGTGGACCGACGAGCCGATCGCCAGCTCCGAGATGTCGATGTCGATGCTCTCCGGAATGCTGTCCGCGTTGCAGAGCAGGGTCAGCGCGTGGAGAACGAGGTTCACCGAACCGCCCAGCTTCACGCCCGGCGACGTCTCGGCGCCCTTCACGTGGATCGGGATGTCGACGCTGATCTCGGCACCCGCGCCAAGGCGCAGGAAGTCGACGTGGAGCGGGGTGTCCCGCACCGGATCGAGCTGGTAGTCGCGCGGAATCACGCGGTGCTTCTGGCCCTCGACCTCGAGGTCGAAGACGGTCGACTTGAAGTGTCCGGCGTAAATGCGCAGGTAAAGGGTCTTGTAGTCGAGCGAAATCAGCACGGGGGGCTTCTTGTCCCCGTAGATGACGCCGGGCACGCGGCCCAGACGACGTTCGGCGCGTGCGGCCCCCTTGCCGCCCTTCGCGCGGACCGTCGCCGACAACGTTTCGTTGGCAGCCATGGTCGTGTTCTCCAAAAGAAAGACCCGTGGCGGGAGCCTCCAGGGGTGCGGAGAATGCCACGGGACGCGCGGCCTATAGCGGAAAAGGGGGGGAGGGGCAAGCGGGAGAGCCCGCGCCTCATCCGGCAGGGACCACCTGGTAGAGGTCGAAGGCGATCTGCCAGCCCGCCGGCGTGTTCTTCAGGTGCAGGAGGGCACGGACGCGGCGGCGGACCGGATCACGGCCCGGCGGGTGATCTCGGCGTTCCAGATCCAGAGGATCACCGCATGGGCCGCGTCGCCGTCGGCGCGGGTCTCGGCCGGAGTCATCCGCACCGTGCCGGAGGCGAAGTTGCGGGCATAGACGGCGCGGATCTGGTCCCGGCCCGCGGCGATGGGGCCTTCGGGCATCAGCAGCAGGGCCCGCTCGCCATAGAGGGCGGCGACGCTGTCGGCGTCGCGCGCCTCCATGGCGGCGTGGAAGCGACGGACGAAATCCTCGATGCCCGGAGGGGCGCCCTGCGCCTCAACCGGGCCGGCGGCTGCGGCCATCATGGCCATGCCGGCGGCGAGAGGGGCCAAACCGCGTCTGGACGTCGATCCTGCAATGTCCATGATGGTGTCTCCCGCAACACGGTGGCCCGTCCCGCGGCGTCGACCGGACAAAGCCAGCCGCGAGACTGTTGCCGGACAAGATCCGGCTATTGTGAACCCGCAGGATGGGGGTGTCATGTTTCGGATCGGCGCCGGCCCCCGCGACCGGCGATGACGAAGGAGAACAGGATGCGTGTGGCAGTTCCCCTTGCTCTGGCCCTGCTGTGGTCGCCGGCCGCCGGGGCCGGTCCCGTGTTCGAGCGGCTCTCGGGTGCGGGTGCCGGCAGCGATCCTTGCTTTGTGCGCGACTATGACGTCGCCCATCTGCGCCGGAACCCGCGGCAGAAGGTCATCCATTTCCACCTCGTGCGGGAGCGGGTGGACGTGGCGGACGAGAACGGACCGCAGCGCTTCACGGTCCGCCTCGGCTTCCGCCTGCGCAACGACCGCGACGTCTATGCGACCAATGCCGTCTGCACCCCGGCGGGGGATGCGGCGGACTGCGCGGGCGAGGGGGACACCGGCGCCTTCCGCATCACGCTCGCGGGGGATGCGCTCCGGCTCGCGGTGGCGCGGCTCGAGGTTGAGGGCAGCCGCGGCTCCAGCCCGGATCTGGCGCGGAGCGATGATCGCGTGTTCCTTCTGCAGCCCGGCCGGGCCGCGGCCTGTGCAGCGCCCTGATCCGGCCTATTCGTCGCGGCCGAGGAGGCCGTCCAGCGCCGCCCGGAGGTTCTCCCGCGACAGCGGGCGATAGGTGAAGACGACCTTGCTCTTTCCGGCCGGCACCTCGACGCCGCGGAACAGCACGTCGGAGCGCAGCATGGGTTTGCGCACGCCGTCGACCTCGACTTCCCATCCCGGGTACCAGGGTTCGTGCAGCGTGAGGACGGTCGAGGTGCGTGCATCCACCGCGATCTCGACGCGGTCCGGTCGCCAGGCGGTGATTTCTGCCTTGCCGGGCGAGCGCACCAGCGCCTGCATGACCGGCGTCAGGACGGCGGGCGATGAGGGCTTTGCGCCCGCTCCGGCGCCCGCCGGCAGTTGGGTCGCCGGACGTTGGGGCGGGGTCGCCCGCGAATAGGACGGGCTGAGGTCGTCATCGTCGTCGATCATGACTTCCGAGGTGCCGTCGAGGCGCGGGAAGTTGCCAGCGTCGACGAAGGCGTCGGCATCTGCGACGCGGACGACGCTGGCCAGCGCGACGCGCGGGGCGGGATCGGGCAGGCGGTAGATCCAGGCCGTGGGTCCGGCCATGATCGTCTCGACCGTCGACCATTGCGCCAGATGCGGCATCAGTTCGATCGGCCGGTCGAGAACGATGTATTCGAGGCCGAGGAGCTTGCCGAGATCGCAGCTATAGCCCGGGAACGAGGACGGGAACCGCCGGTGGAAGACGGTGTAGGGGCTCTCGCCGGGCTGCACGAGCCGGTCATAGGCGCCGATGCGCAGCGGGTTGTAGCCGTTGGTCGCCTCGAGGCCATAGACCATGGCGGCATTCTGCCAGGGGCCGCCGAGGCCGACGATCTCAACGCGCGGACGCACTGCGCCGATGCCGCGCCGCTTCATCTCGCGCGTCAGGGTGGCGATGATGCTGGCGTCGCGGCCGGAGGGCTTCTCGAGGAAGGCGTAGTAGGCGCGCGGCTCGGCATTCATCGAGGAGCCGGCATTGAGGGCGACGAGCTCGCCGGCCGTAAACGCCACCGCGATGCTCGCCGCGGCGAGCCTCACGCGCGGCGTCTTCGGCCAGGCGAGCAACAGGGCCAGCGCGACATAGATCGGCACGACCTTGGCGATGGCGAGGGCGGAGTCCCAGCTCTTACCAAGGATGGACGAGAAGCTGATTGCCCAGGCGAAGACGGCGACGATCATCAGCATCAGCGGAATAGCGATCGCCCAGTGGATGCGGGGCAGCCCCTTCCTGACATAGTCCGTCAGGAGATGGCCGCTGAGATAGGCGAGGGCCAGGACCACGATGAACAGGCCGCCGACTGGACGGCGGAACTGCGAGACCCCAGGCGCATATTTGAACAGAAGCGGGAACAGCGGCGTGTAGCGGCCGAGCGCATAGCACAGGGCGATGAACGCGATGGCGGCGAAGACGCGGCGGCCTGAGGCGACGATGCGCCCGCCGGCGAGACCATGCCACAGGACGATGAGGGCGGTCAGCGAGCCTGCGAAGAGGTAGTTGAAGGCGCGGTCGGTGCTGTCGAGACCTGGACGGGTGCCGTGACCCGGCCCCCAGTCGCCGCGCGAACTCGGCTGCAGCGAGCCCAGCACGTCCGGCGCGATGAAGTTGGCGAAGTTGACCGGATACCAGGACGAGGTCAGCGCATATTCGAGGTCGATGTGCGGGCGGTTGGAGAAGGCGGCGAACTGCGCGGTCAGCAGCAGCGGGACCGCCATCAGCGCGGCGCCGAGCAGCGCCATCAGGATGAGGATGTGCAGGCGGCTGGCGAGGAAGCGCAGCGGCTGCGGCTGGACGACGATCTGGCGGACCGCCATCACAGCGAGGATCGCGCAGAGCAGCATCGGCGTCTGCGTCCGGCCGAGCGCGATGATCACCGCCGTCAGGGTGAAGCCGATGGCGGCGAGGATCGAGCGCCGGTCGAGCGCCACCTCGAGCAGCAGCAAGGCCAGCGGGAACAGTCCGAAGGCCGTGATGATGCCGACATGGTTCATGCGACCGGCGACGACGCCGCCCAGCATGAAGATGCTGGCGGCGAGAACGGAAGCGGCGGCCGGCCAGCCGAGCCGGTGGCCGTGGACGGCGAGCGCAAGTCCGCCGACGAGCAGGTGGGCATAGACGAGGAAGTCGAAGGCGAACATCGTCGGTTCGGCGTCGAACCAGGCCCAGATCAGGAAGGGCGGCGAGAAGATCAGCGACTGCGGGTCGGCGATGCTGGGATGGCCCGCGTAATGGTAGGGGTTCCAGAACGGCGTGGAACTGGAGTGGAGGGACGAGGCGAGGAACCGGAAGAAGGCGTAGAACTGATTCTTGGAATCCCAGGGAACGACAAGGTCGTTCAGCCACCATTGCATCCAGGCCGCCGTCCAGACAGCGGTGACCGCAGCAAGCGCCACGATGAGGCTCGCACGGCGCGAGGCCTGGAGCGAGTGAAGCGTGGATGAGAGACGCGACCAGGGCACACTGGGGGAGTGCGCGCCCGAACCGGTGGCACGAACCGACATTTCCGACGACACTGCAGAACCCCCCGGACCGCTTGCGGCCACGCGAATCACTGAAACGTGATCGATCGCGAGATTCAAGTGATTTGTTCTCGCTTCTCCCTCTTTTGCTCACATCCGACATTTACGGCACATGAACGGCGCCGGCTTGCTGCGAGCGGCTCCGGCCGTGATAGGGTTCGGCATGTCCACCATCGAACGCGCCCGATCGACCCATGGCGGCCTGCGCGGCCTGATGGCCAACGCGCTCGGCCGCCTGTCCGGCTTCGGCGACAGGGCGGGACGCCGGTTCAACGAGCTCATGCCGAAGGGGCTCTACGCCCGCTCGCTGATCATCGTCATCGCGCCGATCGTCATCCTCCAGTCGGTGGTGGCCTATGTCTTCATGGAGCGGCACTGGCAACTGGTGACCCACCGGCTCTCGGCCGCGGTGACGCAGGACATCGCCGCGCTCATCGATGTCCAGCGGACCTACCCGCAGGACCGCGACTTCGCAACGCTGAAGCGCATCGCCCAGGAGCGGCTGACTCTCATGGTCGAGATCCTGCCGCCCGAGCCGCTGCCGCTGCCGGGGCCTCGGCCCTTCTTCGACGTGCTGGATGCCGCTCTGTCCCGCGAACTGGCGCTGCAGGTCGGCCGGCCCTTCTGGGTCGATACGGTCGGCAACTCGGCCCTGATCGAGATCCGCATCCAGCTCGAGGACGGCAAGATCATGAAGGTCTTTGCCCGGCGCGGCATGGCCTACGCCTCCAACAGCCACATCTTCCTCGTCTGGATGGTGATCGCCTCGCTGGTGCTGATCGCTATCGCCATCCTGTTCCTGCGCAACCAAATCCGTCCCATCCAGGCGCTGGCCGCGGCTGCGGAGGATTTCGGCAAGGGCCGCGAGGTTGCGGGTTTTCGGCCGCGCGGAGCGAGCGAGGTGCGGCAGGCGGCGCTCGCCTTCATCGAGATGCGCCGGCGCATCGAGCGGCAGATCGACCAGCGCACCACCATGCTCGCGGGGGTCAGCCACGATCTGAGAACCATCCTGACGCGGTTCAAGCTGGAGCTTGCTCTCCTGCCCGAGGGGCCGGAGACCGAGGCGCTGCGGCGCGATGTCGACGAGATGGGCCGCATGGTGGAGGGCTATCTGTCCTTCGCGCGGGGCGATGCCGGCGAGGCGCCAGCCGTGACCGATATCGACAGCTTTCTGAAGGAGATCGGCGCCGATGCCGAGAGGACAGGCGCCAACACGACGGTCACCTTCCACGGCGAGCCCACGGTGAAGGTGCGGCCCGATGCGTTCCGCCGCTGCATCGCCAATCTCGTCGCCAACGCCGCCCGCTTCGCCGACACCATCGCCATCGCGGGCCATCGCGACCATCGCTGGCTGACCGTGACGGTCGACGACGACGGACCGGGTATTCCCGCCGACCAGCGGGAGGATGTCTTCAAGCCGTTCTTCAGGCTCGATGACGCCCGCAACGTCGACGAGGGAGGATCGGGGCTCGGCCTCGCCATCGCCCGCGACATCGCGCGCTCCCACGGCGGCGAGATCACGCTGGCTGACAGCCCGCTTGGCGGCCTGAGGGCGACGATCCGCGTTCCGGTTTGACGCTGGCAGCCGGCGTCAGGCGGCGGCCGTCAGCTCCTCGCCGAGCCAGCGGCGTTTCGCTACCAGGACGAGGTCGTGCACGAACAGCGACAGATGGCCGGCCGTGATGGCCGCCGACAGCGCCATGCCGAAGAGCCAGTAGCCGGGCATGGAGGAGAGTGACGTCGAGGGCGAGGGAATGCGCGAGGCCTCGTCCAGGATCGGCTGGGCAAGAACCGACAGCAGGACCAGGCCGGCAAGGCCGCCCATGACGATGGCGGTGGAGCGCAGATTGGCGAGGGGCACGCTGGGGCCGACCAGCGGCCTGAGCGCGCCGAGGAGGACCAGCGTCAGGATGACGGCCCAGGAGGCCGCGTGCATGCCGGCATAGACCTGCGCCTCGAAGATGCGGTGGGCTGCCAGCAGGGCTTCGACGCGCGCCGCGAGCGTGTCCGGCGACATCCAGAAGAGCGACAGCCGATAGGCGGGCACGGGTTCGATCAGTCCGTAGCCGGTGGTTGCCGCGGCAAGCGTCGCCGCTGCGAGATAGATCCCGCAGAAGGTGATGACGATCCGTCGCATGCCGTCTCTCCCGATATACCCATTGGACCGTAGGAGGCGAGGCGGCGGGCGGCAACGATAAGGTTAAGAAATGGTTAATTCGGCGTGCCGCACCGGCAGTTCGGGGGAGTTGCGCGGCGGGGGCGCCCGTCTAGGGTCTGGCGTCAAACCGGGAGATCCGCCATGACCGAAGCCATGCCCGCCGCCATCCATCGCTGGCACGACATCGCCGAGGCGCGCGACGTTGAAGGCCTCGACGCGCTGCTGGCGGAGGAGGCGGTGTTCGAGAGCCCGGTCGTGCACACGCCGCAGGTCGGCAAGGCGATCACGACTCGGTATCTGGCCGCCGCCTTCAAGGTGCTGAACAACGAGGCCTTCCACTATCCGAACCAGTGGTTCGGCGAGCGGTCGGCGGTGCTGGAATTCGCCACTGAGATCGACGGGATCACCGTCAACGGCATCGACATGATCACCTGGGACGATCAGGACAGGATCACCCGTTTCAAGGTGATGATCCGGCCGCTGAAGGCGATCAATCTCGTTTACGAGAAGATGCGCGAGACGCTGGCGGCTGCTGGCAAGGTCTAAATGCGTATGCGCTGCTTCAGTCCTATGGTTTGTATTCAAGATGATCCTGCGGTGACATCGCCTTCATGACAGTTTGCAAAATCTAGAACAATTGAAGTGTGGTGGAGTCACAACAACCGCTTGCGATTGTTTCCAGATGTTGCGGTGAATCGTTGCCTGGCTTCGAAGCGCAGGTATAGGAATGCTCCATAGCCACTGGGATTGGGCTGAGGAGGATAATGATGCGTCGGGTTCTGGGTGGAGTTTTCGCTGCGCTGTGCGTCGCCGGTTCGGCGTCCGCAGCCGATCTGGGCAGCCCGCGCATGCCCGTTGCGGCCGTGGCGGTTGCCCCGGCCGGTTTCAACTGGACCGGTTTCTATATCGGCGGCCATCTCGGCGTCGCCTCGGTTTCGAGCGGCTATGATGCCTTCACGCCGTGGAACGCCTTTGCCGGCTTCGACATGCAGCGCATGGGCGGCTCGGCGCTGATGGGCGGCATGCAGATCGGCTATAATTACCAGATCAACAGCTTGGTCCTCGGTCTTGAGGCCGACCTGTCGGCTGTCGGGTTCAAGCGGACGTCGACGACCTCCATCCTGCGCGGCAATACGCCTGCCTTCGACCGTTCGCTGAGCTGGGTGGCGACTGTCGCGCCGCGCCTCGGTTTCACCTTCGGCCGCGCCATGCTCTACGCCAAGGGCGGTCTCGCTCTCGGCGGCTTCTCCGCCGGCCACGACCAGAACAACAACTGGATCTCCGGCTCGGCCACGCGTGTCGGCTGGACCGTCGGTGCCGGTCTCGAATACGCCATCACGCAGAACCTGACCGCCAAGCTCGAGTACAACTATATGAGCTTCGGCCGCTTCCGGATCGATATGACCGGCGCTCCGAACATCTGGGTCACCCAGCGCGGCGACGTCCATGCCGTCAAGGTTGGCGTGAACTACCTGTTCTCGACTGGTCCGTCGGCTGTGGTCGCCCGCTACTGATCGAGCCCGCCACAGACACAATAGAAGGGCCGCCTCACCGGGGCGGCCCTTTTTCTTTGCGTCGTCGGGACCAGCCCGTCGCCCGCGTCATCGGGTTCCGCGTTCACGCGGCGCGCAGGGCGTCCAGCACGCGGGTGGCCTGCACCGATTCGATGGTGTGGACGATCCGACGGCCGGTTCGATGCGACGCGACGAGGCCGGCATTGCGCAGCACACCGAGATGATGGCTCACCGCGGCAAGCCGAAGCCCCGACCGTCTCGCGATGGCTGTCGAGGAATCCTCGCCGTCCCTGAGACAGCACAGCACGGTCAGTCGCTGGGCGTGCGCCATCGCCTTCAGAAGGCTCTCGGCCTGGTCGGCCCGCGCGGACTGGTCTCCGCAAGCAATGTCCATGGTGGGGGATCCCCAGTTCAAGAAGATTCGCATCAATCTGAACAGGATCTGTCCGTTGCGCCTTGCGCTGCCGCAAGCCGGCTTCATTCTGTGAACGGGCTCCGGAACCCGCCTTGTCCGGGCCGGGCGTTCCCTGCCTCAGCGGTTGCAGACGGTGAGTGACGACACCGCCTGACCGGCCGGGCGGAATTTCAGGACCTGGGCGCCGCCAAGCAACTGGCCGTTCGGAACCCAGTCGCCGGAGACGGCCATGGTGGGCGGATTGGTGGTGCAGAGGCACGGCCCGCAATAGGTCACCGGGCGGACCATGGACTGGGCGGGTGACTGGCCGGCGGTCGAGGCCTGGGCGGAAGCGGCGAGGCCGGCGGCAAGGACGAGGCCGGCGAGGGCGGAACGGGCGAACATGGTGGTCTCCCTTTCGGTCGCGGCGCACTGTCGGGGCCGCTGGTGGATGAACTTGACCATGGGTCGCGGCATCGACCGAAAAGGTTCAGGGAGAGTCCGCGTCTATCCGCGCGGTGTTGGCCGGCAGGACGCGGACGCCATGCGGCGGGCCGGGTCGCTGGGCTGGAAGCGCAGGGTCACGCGCGCGCCCATGCGCCCGGAGGGCACCCAGTCGCCGGGCGTCGCCATGGCGGGCCGATCCTCCTGGCAGAGGCAGCCGGTGCAATAGAGGGGGGCGGCCGCCGGCGTGCGTGGCGCATCGCCGGACAGCCCCAGTGTCCCGGCCAGCACGAGAGCTGCGGGGACGAGGCTCGTAACGAGTGTCAGCGGCATGGACAGGTCCGCCTGATTTGCTGGGGCGGCGCCGGCGTCATGCCGGCCCTGACCCTGATATCGATTGGACATCCCGGCGAGAGGCGCCGTGTCGCCCGGGACTGTCACGAAGAGAGGCCCTGAAGCCACCCACTTGAAGATGGGTCGCAGGGGAGGGCGATTCGGTTCAACAAAAAAAGCCCACCCCGGCGAGGGGGCGGGCCTGCGGCCGTAAGGCCGTGTGCCGGTCGCTCAGCGCAGCTCTGCGCAGAACTTCTGGATCTTCTCGCAGGCAGCGGTGAGCGTCTCGGTCGATTCCGCATAGGAGAGGCGGAAGGCCGGTCCCAGGCCGAAGGCCGAGCCGTGGACGATGGCGACGCCCTCGCTGTCGACCAGTTCCATGGCAAAATCCTCGTCGGTGGCAATGGTCTTGCCCGACGGGGCCGTCTTGCCGATCACGCTCTTGAGCGAGGGATAGACGTAGAAGGCGCCTTCCGGCGTCGGGCAGGAGAGGCCCTTGGCCTGGTTCAGCATGGAGACCACGAGGTCGCGGCGCTGCTCGAAGGCCTTGCGGCGCACGGGGATGTAGTCCTGCGTGCCGTTCAGCGCCTCGACGCCTGCCCACTGGGCGATGGAGTTGGCCCCCGAGGTCTGCTGGCCCTGGACGAGGTCCATCGCCTTGATCAGGGCTTCAGGCCCCGCCGCGTAGCCGATGCGCCAGCCGGTCATCGAATAGGCCTTGGACAGACCGTTCATGGTCAGCGTGCGCTCGTAGAGGCCGGGCTCCACCTGCGCCGGGGTGGTGAAGGTGAAGTCGCCATAGACGAGGTGCTCGTACATGTCGTCGGTGAGGATCCAGACGTGCGGATGCTTCATCAGGACGTCGGTGAGCGCCTTCAACTCCGCGCGGGTATAGGCCGCGCCCGTCGGGTTCGACGGCGAGTTGAAGAGGAACCACTTGGTCTTCGGCGTAATCGCCCGGTCGAGGGCTTCCGCGGTCAGCTTGTAGTTCGACTCGGGGCCGGCCGACACGAAGGTCGGGGTGCCGCCGCACAGCGCCACCATTTCCGGATAGCTGACCCAGTAGGGCGCCGGGATCAGCACCTCGTCGCCGGGGTTCAGCGTCGCCATGAAGGCGTTGAACAGCACCTGCTTGCCGCCGGTGCAGACGATGGCCTGCTGCCACTTGTAGTCGAGACCGTTCTCGCGCTTGAACTTGGCGACAATGGCCTGGCGCAGCTCGGTGATGCCCGAGACGGCCGTGTACTTCGTCTTGCCGTCGGCGATCGCCTTGATGGCAGCCATCTTGATGTTGTCGGGCGTGTCGAAGTCGGGCTCGCCGGCAGAGAGCGAGATGACCTTCTTGCCCTGCGCATTCAGATCACGGGCCTTCTGCGCCATGGCGATGGTCGCCGAGGGCTTCACGCGCTTCAGGGCGTCGGCAAGAAAGGCCATGGGTCGACTCCGTCGAGTTTGAAAATCCCCGAAGGCGCGTTATGACCACGGCAATCTTCTCCGCGGCGCCTCGGCGTTCCGGCGGGGACGTTTAGTCGTGCCGCGAGGGGCGAACAAGCGAAAAACATTCATAGAAGCCATCATCCTGGAGGGACCCCATGATCATCAGCAGCACGGCGACACGCCGCAACGTTCTTCTCGGCCTCGGAACGCTCGCCGCAGCGCCGTCGCTCATCCGCAGCGCCTCGGCGCAGGCCTGGGCTCCGTCGCGGCCCGTCAGGCTGATCGTCGCCTATCCGGCAGGCGGGCCCACCGACGGCATCGCCCGCATCGTGGCGCAGGACCTGTCCGGCGTCCTCGGCCAGCAGGTGGTGGTGGAGAATGTCGGCGGTGCCTCTGGCTCCATCGGCACGCGTCAGGTCGCCCGCGCCGAGCCGGACGGCCACACCATCACCTTCGGCAACAACCAGACGCACGGCAACAACATGTTCCTGATGAAGGAGCCCGGCTACGACGCGGTGAAGGATTTCGCCCCGCTCGCCGGCGCCGGCGCCTTCGAGCACATCTTCGTCGTCAAGAACGACCTGCCGGTCAGGACCATTCCGGAGCTCATCGCGCTCGCCAAGTCGAAGCCCGGCGAACTGAACTACGGCTCGACCGGAGTCGGCTCGGGCTCGCACCTGTCGACCGAGCTCTTCATGGTGCGCACCGGCATCAAGATGACGCATGTGCCCTATCGCGGCGCGGCGCCGCTGGTGCAGGACATCGTGGGCAACCGCATCGACGTCGCAAATTCCACCATGGCCAGCGTCTTCGCGCAGATTCAGGGCGGCACGCTGCGCGGCATTGCCATCGGCTCGCCGAAGCGCAATGCGCAGTTGCCGAACGTCGCGACGCTGCGCGAGCAGGGCGTGACCAATGCCGATGCCGAGAGCTGGACCGGCTTCTTCGCGCCCGCCGCGACGCCGCAGGCAGCCCTCGACCGCCTGTCGCGGGAAATCCTCGCCTCGCTCGCCAAGCCGTCCGTTGTGGAGGCCATCACCAAGCTCGGCTTTACCATCACGGCGCGCGATCCGGCGGCCTTCCGCCCCTACCACGCACAGGAAATGCAGACCTGGGCCGAGATCATCCGGGCGGCGAACATCCAGCCCTCGGGCTGAGGCTTCTGTTTCCGAAATCTTCAGACGGCCATGTCTTCATGCGGTCGCGCCCAGGGTCGCGTCCGCATGAAGGCCCTGGGGCCGTTGACGAGGTTTCGGTGAATACCACGCCCGCGCCCGCCTTCTCGTTCTCCACACGCGCCGTCTCTCCCGACTGGCGCGCGCTGGTGCTTGGTCTCGGGCGGCCTGCTCTGGCCATCTGGGCCACCGCTGCCACGCTGGCGCTGCTCGTCGCGGTCACCTATCCGCTGGCCGGTCTGACGCTTTCGTTTCGCGACATTGCCCTGAATGCCGCCCTGTGCGCCGTGCTGCTGGCGGGGACAGCCTGCTATA
Organism: Phreatobacter aquiterrae; assembly: GCF_053471285.1. Taxonomy (NCBI): domain Bacteria; kingdom Pseudomonadati; phylum Pseudomonadota; class Alphaproteobacteria; order Hyphomicrobiales; family Phreatobacteraceae; genus Phreatobacter; species Phreatobacter aquiterrae. The sequence continues at coordinate 67,159 of NZ_JBJPHW010000009.1, forward strand.
CGTGGCTGAGGCCCGACGAGCGCATCGCCCGGCTCCTGCACGCCGCGCCGCAGTTCGTGCTGATGACCTTTTTCGGCGGCGCGCTGTCCTATTCCGCCATGGCGACCAACCTGCCGCTCTGGGACGCGACATTCGACGCCATGGACAAGGCGCTCGGCTTCGACTGGCCGGCGCTGCTTGCCCTGAAAGGCCGGTATCCGGACGTGGCGGCGCTGCTGAAGCTTGCCTACTTCTCCATGCTGCCGCAGATGGCCGTCGTGATCGTCGCGCTCGTCACGGTGCGCGCCTTCCATGAGCTTGACCGGTTCATCCTCGCCTTTGGTCTGGCTGCGCTGATGACGATGGCCATCTGCGCCGTGACCCCTTCGCTATGCGCCGGCTACTTCTACCGCGACGCCGTCGCGACGCAGCCGCATCTGGGACTGACCTGGAACTCCGTCGCCCATGTGCTGGCGCTCAGGTCGGGCGAGATGACCTTCATCTCCATGGCGACGGCCGAGGGTATCGTCACCATGCCGAGTTTTCACACGGTGAGCGCGATCCTCTTCCTCATCGCCTTCTGGCATGTGCGGTGGCTGCGCTGGCCGGGCCTCGCCCTCAATATCGCGATGCTGGCGGCAACCCCTGTCGTCGGCGGCCACTACCTCGTCGATCTTATCGCCGGCCTCGCGGTGGCCCTTGCAGCGCGCTGGCTCGCGGTGCAGGCGATCGGCCCGCAACCCGCCGGCGACATGGCGTTACCTCTGGCGGATGTTCGCTCCGCCGGCTGACTTCCTCTCATTCGTTCGCTATATCGAACGATATGAGCCTCACCCTCCACGCCATGCAGCGATCGGCCAATTGCTATAAGGTGCGCCTGCTGCTGGCGCATCTGCGAACGCCCTTCGTGCTGAGGGACGTCGACATCCTGCGCGGCGACACCCGGACGCCGGATTTCCTCGCCATGAACCCGCGCGGCCGCGTGCCCGTGCTGCAACTCGGCGACGGCACGATCCTGATCGAGTCCAACGCCATCCTCATGTATCTCGGCGAGGGGACACGCTTCGTGCCGCAGGACAAGGTGGCGCGCGCCGTGATGATGCAGTGGCTGTTCTTCGAGCAGAACTCGCATCACCCCACCATCGGCGAGGCGCGGTTCTGGATGTCGCTCGTTCCGGGCGGCCGCGAACTAAAGCGCGACCTCATCGACGACTGGATGGAGCAGGGCGAGGAGGCGCTCGGCCGGATGGAGGCCCAGCTCGTCATGCAGCCTTTCATCGCCGGGGATACCCTGACGCTCGCCGACATTGCGCTCTACGCAAACACCCATCTCGCCCACGAGGCCGATCTCGACCTCGCGCTGTTCCCGGCGGTGCAGACCTGGGTCGACCGTGTCGCAGCGCTTCCCGGGCATGTCGGCATGGACTGGCGCCCGGAGCCCGGGAACGCTTAGGCTGCGATCATGACGGTACGGGTCCAGCGCGACGATTTCGACCTCGGCGCCGAGGTGAAGCGCCTCACGGCAGGGCGCATCGACGTCGGCGCGGTGGCGACCTTCACCGGCCTCTGCAGGGGCGTGACCGGCGATACGGCCGTCGGCGCCATGACGCTCGAGACCTACGAGGCCATGGCGGTGGCCGAACTTGAGCGGATCGAGGCCGAGGCGCGCCGGCGCTGGCCGCTGCAGGACGTTCTCATCGTGCACCGCTTCGGGCGGATGGAGCCCGGAGACAACATCGTCCTCGTCGTGACGTTGTCCGAGCATCGGCAGGCGGCCTTTGCCGCCGCCGAGTTCATCATGGATTTCCTCAAGACCAAGGCGCCGTTCTGGAAGTTCGAGGAAACGGCGGGTGAGGGCGCTTGGGTGGCGGCCAAGGATGCCGACGATCAGGCGGTCGATCGCTGGACGGATCAGCGCTGACCGATATGACCGGCCGATCTGGCGCGCGCCGTCGCACCTGTCGCCTGAGCGCCGGAGTTCTCAACAGGGCGCCAGCGACCTGTCCCCCTTGAGGCCGGGAGATGCTATGTCTGCGCCATGCGCTTTTCCCCGTCGTTCCTGGACGAGATCCGGCAACGCCTCCCCGTGTCGGAGGTGGTGGGCAAGCGCGTCAAGCTGAAGAAGCAGGGCCGCGAATGGCGGGGACTGTCGCCGTTCAATGCCGAGAAGACGCCGTCCTTCTACGTCAACGACCAGAAGGGCTTCTACCACTGCTTCTCCTCCGGCAAGCACGGCGACCAGTTCCGCTTCCTGATGGAAACGGAGGGGGTGAGCTTCCCCGAGGCCGTGGAGCGGCTGGCGGGCGAGGCGGGCCTTGCCATGCCGAAGGTCTCGGTCGAGGAGGTGCAGCGCGCCGAGAAGGCCAAGACCCTCTACGACGTGATGGAACTGGCCGCGAAGTTCTTCGAGGCGCAATTGCAGGACCGGGCCGGCGCCAAGGCGCGCGGCTATCTCGCGGGACGTGACCTGCGCGCGCCGACGCAGGTGCGGTTCCGCATGGGCTATGCGCCGTCGGAACGCTTCGCGCTGAAGGAGCATCTCGGCGCCAAGGGGGTTTCCGTCGCCGACATGATCGCGGCGGGCCTCCTCGTGCACGGCGACGATATTCCCGTGCCCTATGACCGGTTCCGCGACCGCGTCATGTTCCCGATCACCGACCTCCGGGGCCGGGTGGTCGCCTTCGGCGGCCGGGCGCTGGAGAAGGACGTTCCGGCGAAATACCTGAACTCGCCGGAGACCGACCTCTTCCACAAGGGGTCGCTGCTCTACAACGCCTTCTCCGCGCGCGAGGCCGCGCACAAGGCGAGCCGCGTCATCGCGGTCGAGGGCTATGTCGACGTCATCGCCATGGTCACCGCCGGCTTCGGCGAGACGGTCGCGCCGCTCGGCACCGCGCTGACCGAGGGCCAGCTTGAGCTGCTGTGGCGGATGGCGCCTGACCCGGTACTGCTGTTTGACGGCGACAAGGCGGGACGGCGCGCCGCCTACCGGGCGGTCGACATCGCCCTGCCGTTGCTGAAGCCCGGCCGCAGCCTGATGTTCGCAGCCCTGCCCGAGGGACTGGATCCCGACGACCTCCTGCGCGCATCCGGCCGCGAGGCGATGGATGCGATCCTGGCGCAGGCGCAGCCGCTCGCCAGCATGCTCTGGCAGCGCGAGACGGAGGCCGGCGTCTTCGGCACGCCGGAAAAGCGCGCCGCGCTCGAGGCCCGCTTCGGCGAGGTCGTGGCCACCATCGCCGACGAGAACGTGCGCCGCCACTATCGCGACGACGTGTTCGGCCGCCTGTCCGACCTGTTCCGGCCGATGCAGCGCGAGCGTCGCGGCGGGCAGGGCAGTGCAGGCCGGGGGCAGGGACGCGGCTTCTCGCCCTTCGCCGTACCGGATCACCGCCCGTCGCCGGCGCTGACCGCCAGCGCCCTGGTGCGCGGGCCGAGGGCCGCGCTGCCGATGCGCGAGGCGCTGATCCTGACCGCGCTGCTCAACCATCCCTGGCTGATCGACGGCCGGGAGGAGGAGATCGCCGGGCTCGACCTGCGCCATCCGCAGGCGGAAAACCTGAAGCGCGCGCTGCTGGACGCCCATGCGCAGGGCGTGGACGGCGACGAGGAAGCCTATCGCGCGGTGCTGGCGGCCGACGGCCATGGCGTCCTCGTCGATCAGGTGCGGACCGTCGTGTCCCTCAATTCGGTCTGGGGAGCCATGCCGGGGGCGGCAAAAAGCGACGCCGAAGTGACCTTCAATCAGCTCATGGCCTTGCATCGCAAGAAGCAGGCGCTAATTAAGGAAATCCGGGACGCCGAGCGAGCCTATGGCGAGGACCCGACAGAAGCCAACTGGCAATGGCTTTCCGATGTGAAGCATCGTGAGGCGGAGCTGGTCGGCACCGAGGCCCTCGTCGAGGGGTTCGGTGCGGCTTCCGGTCGGGGCAGTCGCAGTGCATAGGTGTGGGTCGGCATCGAGGACGGGTCAGGACCGCGCAGCGGAGACGAGGCGGCAGGTCATGGTTCATCAGGTCTTAAGGACGAGGGCCTTAGGGCGGACATGTCAGGTTTGACGGGGGCGCGCTGAAGAGCGAGCGCAGCCCCTTTTTTGGCGTTGAGGCGGGCCTTGAACCCGTCGCCGGCGCGTCATTCGGGTCGCTTGCGGTCCGTGAACGATGGACGGGTCTAGATGGCAACGAAGGCAACCGAGAAACCGGAAGGCGCGGATCAGGAGACCGAGGGCCCCGACAGCCCCCTCCTGGACCTCTCCGATGCCGGCGTTCGGGCGATGATCAAGCGCGCGAAGAAGCGTGGCTATGTGACCATCGACGAGATCAATGCCGTAATGCCCGCCGCCTCGTTCACCTCCGACCAGATCGAGGACATGAACTCGATGCTCTCGGAGATGGGCATCAACGTCGTCGACAACGACGATGCCGCCGAGGACGGCGAGACCGAGGAGCAGCCCGAGGCCGACGAGCCCGACGGCGAGCTTCAGGAGGCCACCCCGCGCGCCGTGGTGAAGTCCGAGCGTGCCTCCGAGCCGCTCGACCGCACGGACGACCCCGTGCGCATGTATCTGCGCGAGATGGGCTCGGTGGAGCTTCTGTCCCGCGAGGGCGAGATCGCCATCGCCAAGCGCATCGAGGCCGGTCGCGAGGCGATGATCGCAGGGCTCTGCGAGAGCCCGCTGACCTTCCAGGCCATCATCATCTGGCGCGACGAGCTGAACGAGGGGAAGATCTACCTTCGCGACATCATCGACCTCGAAGCCACCTATGCCGGCCCGGACGCGAAGAACGCGCCGATCGTGACCGAAGGCGAGGCGCCGATCGCGCCGGAGGCCGAGGCCGAAAGCGAGGGCCTGCCGCCGGGCGTCACCGAGAGCGACCTCGACGAGGACGACATGGAGAACGCCGTGTCGCTCGCCGCCATGGAGGCGGAGCTGAAGCCGAAGGTGCTCGAGATCTTCGACACCATCGCCGACGAGTACAAGAAGCTCCGCCGCCTGCAGGACCAGAACGTCGAGAACCGGCTGAACGACACCAAGCTGTCGCCGAGCCAGGAGCGGCGCGCCAAGAAGCTGCGCGAGGATCTCGTCCAGCACGTCAAGTCGCTGTCGCTGAACACCGCCCGCATCGAGGCGCTGGTGGAGCAGCTCTACGACATCAACAAGCGCCTCGTTGGCTACGAGGGGCGCCTGCTGCGCCTCGCCGAGAGCTATGGCGTCGACCGCATGTCGTTCCTGAAGGAATACCAGGGCTCCGAGCTCGATCCGAACTGGATCCGGCGCGTCGCCTCTCTCGGCGCGCGCGGCTGGAAGAGCTTCGTCGCCGAGGAGAAGGAGACGGTGAAGGAGATCCGCGCCGAGATCCAGGCGCTGGCGACCGAAACCGCGCTGGAGATCGGCGAGTTCCGCAAGATCGTCCAGATGGTGCAGAAGGGCGAGCGCGAGGCCCGGCAGGCGAAGAAGGAAATGGTCGAGGCGAACCTGCGCCTCGTCATCTCCATCGCCAAGAAGTACACCAACCGCGGCCTGCAGTTCCTCGATCTCATCCAGGAGGGGAACATCGGCCTGATGAAGGCGGTCGACAAGTTCGAGTACCGCCGCGGCTACAAGTTCTCGACCTATGCCACCTGGTGGATCCGGCAGGCGATCACCCGCTCGATCGCCGACCAGGCGCGCACCATCCGCATCCCCGTGCACATGATCGAGACGATCAACAAGATCGTCCGCACCTCAAGGCAGATGCTGCACGAGATCGGCCGCGAGCCGACCCCGGAGGAGCTCGCCGAGAAGCTCGGCATGCCGCTGGAGAAGGTGCGCAAGGTCCTGAAGATCGCCAAGGAGCCGATCTCCCTCGAGACGCCTATCGGCGACGAGGAGGATTCGCACCTCGGCGACTTCATCGAGGACAAGAACGCCATCCTGCCGATCGACGCGGCGATCCAATCGAACCTGCGCGAGACGACGACCCGCGTGCTGGCGTCCCTCACGCCGCGCGAGGAGCGCGTGCTGCGCATGCGCTTCGGCATCGGCATGAACACCGACCACACGCTGGAAGAGGTTGGCCAGCAGTTCTCGGTGACCCGCGAGCGTATCCGCCAGATCGAGGCCAAGGCGCTTAGGAAGCTGAAGCACCCATCGCGGTCGAGGAAGCTCAGGAGCTTCTTGGACAACTGAGGCAGACGAAGTAGGATTTTCAAATCGGCCCGCCATCATTGTGGTGGCGGGCGCATTTTTGGTTATAAGGCGATATCCATTAGTATTGAACTGTCCGAAGCGGCAGATTTTTTAGCGTATTGACGCGTTTTCTCAATTGGGGAAGGCTTTTTAAGACAATTGCAGATAGAAAAACGACCGGACCGAGGGGCTTTCCTTTCGCATCGACGGCTGTGGCAATGATGCTTTCCTGCGTTCCGGGGAATTTTGCGGAAAAATCTGATTTGGCCGCCTCCAAACTATGGGTGGATTTTTTGGACAATGGTTCAAATTTATCTCTTACCTCTATGTGAATCAAAAAAATCTGCTCCACATATTCGCGGATAGTCGCCTTTATCTTGAATTCACTTTCGTTTTTTTGTATTTCTCCAAGCGTTGCTTTTTTGAATTTTGCCGATCTCTGTATGCTCTTTAAGTCCAGTGTAGGCTCGATTTTCCAGATCATTCGCATTGGTTTGCCGGACAGATCTTTCGAACGACCAATTGTGATTCCGCCAATCGGCAGAGAATCGTGCTGAGAGTAATTCCTCAACGCGTCCATGATTCGGTAGGATAAAGATCTATCGTACGCTCTGCTTGGAGATGATCTAATCCAGTCCAGCGCTTCACCGCAAAAATGTCGCCCTGCGACCTGAGGCAAGGACTCAACATACAGTCGTGCTGCCGTTAACAAATTTATTATTGATCGACTCACGGATATTCTAATTTCTGTTAAATCTTCATGTACGTCGCTGTTGTAAATTAGCGCCTTTAGCGTTGTATCCAGCAGGTACCTCTCAAATTCGAAATAGTTGTCAATTATTACATTGAAATTCTCTTCAATCTTTAAGATGTCGATGAGCGTCGAGATGCTCGATGATAGTTCCTCATACGCCTCTTTTGATATCTCTATGTCGCCACGTTGTCCGATAGCATGCCGCCGAAGGACGTACCGGGCGATCTCGTTCATTCTGCCGGCCCAATGGTGTGAGAGGTGGATCATTATGCAGATGACCTTCCGTGTGGCTAGCGTTCGGTTCAATGGCCAGCGCGCGGCACCGTTGAGCCGCCCAGCGGAGTTCAGTCAGCAGTTGTCTGACCCTCACATCCCCTTCACCAGCGCCACCAACTGATCCAGCGCCGTGCCCCAGCCCTGGTGGAAGCCCATGTCCTCGTGCTGCTTTTTCGCCTCCGGATCCTTGTGCAGGGCGCGGGCGGTGTAGAGCGTGCCTTTCGCCGTCGGCTCGATCGCAATCGAACCGGTCATGAAGCCGCCGCCCGTCGGGCGCCAGCCGGGACCGAGCGCGTCGGTGAAGACCAGCAGCCGCTCGGGGATGACCGCCAGCACGCAGCCGGTGCTGTCGTTCCGCTCGCCGTTCGGGCCTTCCATCACCGTGCGGAACTTGCCGCCGGGTCTCAGATCCAGTTCGCAGGCCGTGGTGCGCCAGGGGGCGGGGGTGAACCATTTCATCAGCAGCGCCGGCTCGGTCCAGGCGCGCCAGACGAGATGCGGCGGCACGTCCACCTCGCGGCGAAGCTCCAGATCGAGGGCGGGATCGAAGACGGAATAGGGTTCTGACGTCATGGGGTTTCCTCTTGTCCTTGGGGGGAAGGGTCGGGGGCCTCGCCCGCCGCGCCTTTGATCGTGGCGAGCAGGGAGTCGAGCTGGTCGAGGCGACGCGTCCAGAGGCTGCGCTGTTCCTCCAGCCAATGGCCTGCGGCGGCGAGCGGTTCCGTCCTGAGGCTGCAGGTGCGCACCCGACCGCGCTTTTCGGTCGCGACGAGACCGCAGTCCTCCAGCAGCCTCAGGTGCTGGAGGAAACTCGGCAGCGCCATGGAGAAGGGGCGGGCGAGCTCGGTGACGGAAGCCGGGCCGCGCCCGAGTGCCTCCACCACCGCCCGACGGGTCGGGTCGGCGAGGGCGCGGAACGTGTCGTCGAGGCGGGTGGGTGCAGCGTGCATGGGGGGAGAGTGCGCCCGAAAAAAACTTAGGTCAATACCTAAGTGTTGGATCAAGGTGCGCCGATGCTTGTCACGCGCCGGCGTCTCGTGCCTGATCGGGGGCGACTGCTGCGGAGAGCGCCCGTGTCCCTCGAATTTCTGCTGACAAACCTGATCATCGTCGCCTCGCCCGGCACGGGCGTCATCTACACCCTCGCGGCCGGCCTCTCGCGCGGGGGAAGGGCCAGCGTGCTCGCCGCCTTCGCCTGCACGCTCGGCATCGTGCCGCATCTGATCGCCGCGATGATGGGCCTCGCCGCGCTGCTGCACACCAGCGCACTCGCCTACAATCTCGTGAAATATGCCGGCGTCGCCTATCTCCTGTGGATGGCCTGGCAGACGCTCCGCGAGGATGGCGCGCTGAAGGTCGAGGCCGGGCCGGACGGGCGCTCGTCCTGGCGCGTCATCGGCGACGGCATCGCCATCAACGTGCTGAACCCCAAGCTGTCGATCTTCTTCGTCGCCTTCCTGCCGCAGTTCATTCCGGCCGGCGAGGCGGCGCCGCTTGCGCGGATGCTGGAGTTATCGGCGGTGTTCATGGCGATGACCTTCGTCATCTTCGCCATCTACGGCCTGTTCGCTGCGGCAATGCGCGACAGGGTCATCTCGCGGCCGGCCGTGATGGCCTGGATGCGGCGGGCCTTCGCCGGGGCCTTCGTGGCGCTCGGTGCGCGGCTGGCGCTGCAGGAGAAATGAGGCCTGTCCCTGACAGACAAAGGGGCGGGCCAATGGCCCGCCCCAGCGTGTGTTCGGTGAAGGCGTCCGGCCTCAGCCGCCGCGGTCCGGGCGACCCATGCCGGGCCGTCCGCCACCGGGGGCGCCCATGCCGGGCCGACCTCCGCCACCGGGCGCAGGACGCGCGACCGGGGGACGGGGCTGCCCGCCGTCGAAGCCGGGGCGCGGACCCTGAGGGCGCATCACGGGAGGACGGGGTTGCCCACCGCCATCCCAGCCGGGGCGCGGACCGGGCGGACGCATCACGGGCGGACGCGGCGGCGGCGGCCTCCAGCCCGGCGGCCGGGGCCGGTGCGGCGGACGGAAGTCCGGACGGTAGGGGGCCCGCCAGCCCGGCCGGTAGCCCGGGTAGATGACAACCGGCGGCTCGACATAGACCGGGGGCGGGACATAGACGGGCGGCGGCGCATAGACGGCGCCGCCATCGTCGTCCAGATAGCTCTGCGACACGAAGCCGACCGCGCCGCGATAGACGACGCGGCACCAGCCGGCGCTGCAGCCCTGAACATCGACCGGGGCGCCGGCCGGCAGGGTGATGACGACGGAATAGCCCGTGCCTGGGCCGGTGCGCATGTTGACGTCGGCGGTGGTGACCGCGTCGTCGGCGAAGGCGCCGGACGAGGCCATGAGGCCCGCGGCCAGGGTGCCCGCGAGGACCGCCATTCGTTTCAATCGCCAGTGCATTGCCGTAAATTCCTTGTCCAGATGGAGCGGCCGGGCCGCGGAGGGTGGCGATAAGCCATCCGCCGACCGCCACGGTCGATCTTCGGCGCCGACCATCGAATGGCGCCCATGAATACCTCATGAACCCGTGGCCGCCGCTGATGTTCCAGTTTGTCGCAGCCGGCTTCAGGGCCGGATCGGTTCCCGCCATTCCGCTGTCCATCGGGACGGGCTAAGAAGGGGCGTCCGGGGCGGCAGCCCCCTGCGCGAGGTGCATCATGTCCTTTCTCAAATCGCTGTTCGGCTGGGGCAAACCGGCGTCGGACGACGGCGCTGTGACAGCGGCCGCCGCGATCGAGCACAAGGGCTTCACAATCACCGCAACCCCGTTCCGCAACGAGGGCCAGTTCCAGACCTCCGGGGTCGTGACGAAGGCGATCGACGGCGTCGTGAGGGAGCACAAGTTCATTCGCGCCGACCGGCATGCCTCGATGGAGGACGCCGTCACCTTCTCGCTCTCCAAGGGCCGGCAGATCGTCGACGAGCAGGGCGACCGGCTTTTCCGCTGACGCGGTTGCCAACCCGGGCTGAAACAGTCGCGTCCGGCATCCGACATCCCGGTGATACGCAGCGGCGGCATTGTCGCAGGGCACTCCCGAAGGAGGCTCGCCGTGGTCCCCCGTCTCGCCGTCCTCACCCTGCTACTCGCAACCGCCGCCGTCGAGGCAGCGCCGCTCCGTCCTTCGACCCGTCTGGAGATGTCCCAGTCGCGTCTTGCCCAGCCGGTGGCGGCGGGAAGCGTGCTGGTGGTGAATCGCGGTTCGAAGCCGGTCTGGGTGCTTCAGGTGACCCCGACGGACGTCGGAACCTGGGGACAGGACCGGCTCGGGAGCGGCTCCCTGCCGCCCGGCGGCAAGGGCGTCCTCCGTCTGGGGCGCGGCCCCGGCTGCCACTATGACCTGCGCGCGACATATGCCCATGGCGGGGAACTGACGCGGTTCGGTCTCGACCTGTGCAGCGGCGGCGAAGTCGTCCTGACCGACGCGGATCTGGCGACGCCGCTGCCGCCGCCGCGCGAGGGTCTGGTGCTCTACCGTGTGACCAACCGGACAGGCAGCGCGATCGTCGCCCTCCATGCCTCACCGGCGGAGGGTCCGCAGCGCGGCGACGTGCTGGGCGCCTGGGTCATGGCCGAGGCCATGCATTATACGGGCCGGATGGCACGCCCGGCCTCCTGCGCCTTCGACCTCAGGAGCGCCTTCTCGCTGCGGCCGAACGACGCCGCCACGCTGTCCGGCGTCAATCTCTGCGATGTCAGGGAGGTGAGCCTGCCGCGGCGTGGCGCTGCTGAAGCGCTGTCGCATTAGGTCGCACGAGCGGCAAGCAAAAGGGGCCACAAGGGCCCCTTTCTTCATTCCGGCAATCCGGTCGTGGACCGAAGGTGGTCAGCGCACCGGGTTCGGATCGGACAAAGGTGCGGTACCTGATGCCGACGGCGCTCCGGGAGCCGCGCCGAACTTCGGCTTGCGGTCGGGGCGGGGCTTCGGCTTCGGTGCGGCGATGAGGCCGTCACGCTGGGCCTGCTTGCGGGCGGCCTTGCGGGCACGGCGAATGGCCTCCGCCTTCTCGCGGTTCTTCCGCTCCGACGGCTTCTCGAACGACTTCCGCTGCTTCATCTCGCGGAAAATGCCTTCGCGCTGCATCTTCTTCTTCAGAACGCGCAAAGCCTGATCGACGTTGTTGTCGCGGACGAGAACCTGCATGTCTTCTCCCGGTCGGGTGATGATGTGATCGACGGTCAGGCCGACTTGGCCGGAGCGTCCTTCTTGCGCCAGAGCTGGAAACCGAATTCGGCGATGCCGTTCTCGATTGCGTTCCGCTTCAGGCCATGGGGTGGCTTCTGGTCACCGCGGATCACGCCAATGCTGGTCCACGGGCCGAATTTCTCGGGCAATTTCCCACCCGAGGCGTCGGATGCAAATCCGTAGAGCGCTTCATTCGCTCCGGACTTGAACATGAAGAGCCTCGGATGTTCGGAATTCATTACGCGCCCTCAACCGCACGGGCATGGCCCATGCTCTGAACAAATGAGCATAGAGCCGCACCCACCGTAGGAAGGTGCGACTCCTTTAAGTCCGGGCCGACATCTGGAAGCGCAAAGCCTCCAGGCACCCAGGCTCTGATCCCGTCCATGCGACGCCGCCGGTACATCCGCGACGGCTCACTGAAACGGGATTCTCTTGATCAGTCGACAGCCTTGAGATTGTCGGCCGACGACTTGCCGGAGCGGCGGTCGGCAACGATCTCGAAGGAAATCTTCTGGCCTTCGTTGAGGCCGTAAAGGCCAGCGCGCTCGACGGCGCTGATGTGGACGAACACGTCAGTGCCGCCGCCATCCGGCTGAATGAAGCCGAAGCCCTTCTGGGAATTGAACCACTTAACGGTTCCGGTCTGCATGGGATATCCTTTCGCGAAGCGAGCTTAGATCGACGACTCGCGTCACGCACGAGTAGTTCGGGGTACGTTTTGGGAGATTTTTTGTCAGCTGTGCGCCGGATTTTACGGCGCCGGGCCAAGAAAGAACGGCCGAAACGTGATTTCTAAATAGTCGGTTCGGCCGGGAAATGCAAGGCAGATAATTCTCCGGCGGCGGCAGAGCCAATTCCGGCATCGCGAGACATCAGGACTGCAGACACTTCAAAGGCCATGCCGTTCCACAGGTCTCGCCACGCTCAAGGCATCGGGTGCCGGCCAGCGCGACGTGTCACATTGCCACGCTGGCGAATTGCTGCATGAATCACAGGCTGAACAGATGCATCCGGAATCGCCCATGCCCCTCGCCATCCGGTCGACCGATTCCGGCCCACGCGGCCAACTCACCGTTCGCATCAGCGCCATGCCTGCCGATACCAATGCCAACGGGGACATCTTCGGCGGCTGGGTGATGGCGCGGATGGACCAGGCCGGCGGCATCGCAGGCGTCGAGCGGGCGCAGGGCCGTGTCGTCACCATCGCCGTCGAGGCGATGACCTTTATCCGCCCGGTGCGGGTGGGCGACGTCCTCGAGGTCTATACGGACGTCTTCCACGTCGGCCGCACCTCGATGAAAATCCTCGTCGAGGCCTGGGCGCAGCGCTTCCGGACCACCGAGCGGGAAAAAGTCACCGAGGCGACCTTCGCCTTCGTCGCCATCGACGAGGACGGCCGGCCGCGCCCGGTGCCGCCGGCTCTTGCCTGAACGGCCGGTCCTCAGCCCCAGCGATAATTGAAGCTGACCGAGATGCGCTCCTCGGCGCTGCGGTTCACGGGCACTTCGTGGCGCACGAAGCTTTCCCACAGCAGCAGTTCGCCGGGCGAGGTCGCCACCGACACGAAGGGCTGCAGTTCGCGCGGCGCCGAGGTTTTGCGCGGCGGATGGGCCATCATCGACGCATGGCGCGGATCCTCGAGCTTCAGCGCCGCGGCGCCCTTGGGCATGGCCACGTAAAGCGTGCCGGAAACGACGCTGTGCGGATGAATGTGCGAGGCGTGTGCGCCGCCCTGCGGGAGGACGTTCACCCACAGCGAATCGAGCACCAGCTTGCGGCCGCCGAGGTCGAAGGCGAGGTCTTTCGCGAAGGCTGCCACGTGCCGGTCCAATTGGCGGGCGAGGGTCTTGAACACCGGAAAGCGCCAAGGCAGGTCGTTGAGCGAAGCGTAGCTGGTGTAGCCGGGATAGCCGTGCCGAGCGCACCAGCGCAGACCTGCGGCGTCATCGACGGCCAGCGACCGGCAGGCCTGTTCAACCTCGTCGAGGAGGCCGTCGTCGCGATCGATTTCACCGCGATAGAGCTTGGTCACGAAGAGCGTGTCGATGGTCGCCATCGGCCTCTCTTGGCACCGGTTTCCGGCGCGGGCAAGAGAGGGGGCAACGGGTGCAATGAAGGGCAGTTTCGCGCCTGGCGGGCGGCTGTCGCCTTGGTCTCATCCGGGAAACCTGTTATGCGGCGCTGACAGATTTCGCGAGTGCCGCAACGTTATGAGGCTTGTCAGCCTACTCCTCAAGTTCGACGCCCAGCGGGGCCAGACCCTCAAGCGTCTGGTCGGCGAGAGCCTGCGCGCCTATGCGCCTCGCTATGCGCTCGCCTTCGTGTTTATGGCGATCGTCGCGGCCTGTACCGCCCTGTCAGCCTGGATCATGCGCGACCTGATCAACGGCGTGTTCCAGAATCGCGACTTCACGCTGGCGGTGTGGTTCGGCGTGACGGTGTTCTCGATCTTCCTGGTCAAGGGAGTTGCCGCCTACGCATCCAACGTCATCCTGTCGCGCATCGGCAACGCCATCGTGGCGGCCCAGCAAACGCGCATCTTCCGGCATCTGCTGGGGCAGGGGGTCGACTTCTACCAGCAGCACGCATCGGCCGATCTCGTGACGCGCGTGACGCACAACGCTCAGGCCGCGCGCGACGTGCTGCAGAACATCGTCACGACGGTCGGTCGCGATCTCCTGACGGTCGCAGGCCTCGTCGTCGTGATGCTCGTGTCCGATCCGTTGATGTTCATTGTGTCCGGCGCGGTCATGCCGGTGGCCGTCTATGGCGTGAACCGCCTGCGCCGCCGGGTGCGCCGGCTGGCGCAGAGCGAGTTCACCTCGCTCTCGTCGATGGTCGGCGTTGTCCAGGAGACGGTCCAGGGCGTGCGCATCGTGAAATCCTTCGGCCTCGAGGACCAGATGCAGACGCGCATGGACGAGACGATTGATTCGGTCCGCCAGCGCGCCGACAAGATCGCCATCCTCGGCGCCCGGACCGCCCCGCTGATGGAAACGCTCGGCGGCCTCGCGATTTCGGCGGCCATCGTCTACGGCGCCTGGCGGGTCATTCACCAGGGTGTCGATGCCGGCTCGTTCTTCGCTTTCGTCACCGCGCTCCTGCTCGCCTATGACCCCGCCAAGCGTCTCGCCCGTCTCGGCGTCGAGGTGGAAAAGGGGCTGGTCGGCGTGCGGCTGATGTACGAACTGCTCGACACCGAGCCGACGCTCAAGGAGAAGCCTGACGCTGCCGCGCTGGCTGTGCGTGACGGCACCGTCGCCTTCGACGCCGTGACCTTCGGCTACCACAGCGAGGATCCGGTGATCCGGGACCTGTCCTTCATCGCGGCAGGGGGCAAGACCACGGCGCTGGTCGGCCCCTCGGGGGGCGGCAAGTCGACCATCATCTCGCTGGTACAGCGCTTCTTCGATGTGCGGGCAGGCGCTATCACGGTGGACGGCCAGGATGTGCGCGACGTCACCTTCGCCTCGCTGCGCGGCGCCATGGCCTTCGTCAGCCAGGATGTCTTTCTGTTCCAGGGTACGGTGCGCGAGAACATCGCCGTCGGCCGTCCGGGGGCGAGCGAGGCCGAGATCGTTGCGGCGGCGCGCGCCGCCTTTGCCCACGACTTCATCCTCGGTCTGCCCGAGGGCTACGAGACGCTGATCGGTGAGCACGGCCAGGGGCTGTCCGGCGGCCAGCGCCAGCGCGTGGCCATTGCCCGGGCCATCCTCAAGGACGCGCCGATCATGCTTCTGGACGAGGCGACCTCGGCACTCGATTCGGAGAGCGAGTTCGAGGTGCAGCGCGCCCTCGACCAGATGCTGGCGGGCCGCACCTCCATCGTCATCGCGCACCGCCTGTCGACGGTCATGCGGGCCGACAGGATCGTGGTGATCGAGGCCGGACGGGTGGTGGAGACGGGCACCCACGCCGAACTGATCGCCCGCAACGGGCTCTACGCCCACTATGTGTCGATCCAGTTCGGCGCGCGCGGCGCCGCCGCCGAGTAGGCCGAGCGGTAGGGGACAGGGTCCCCGTCAGTCGATCAGTTCCCACACCACCGTGACCGCCATCCGGAAGGTCTGGTCGCCGGTGGCGACGGGGACGGGCTCGGCCGAGGACGCAGACTGCGGTGCCATGCGGCGCAGCACGGGCGCGGGAGCAGCCCCGCCCTGCTCGCTGATCGTCATCACCCTGCCGAGGCGGGCGCCTGAGGACTGGGCCAGGATCTCGGCCTTGCGGCGGGCGTCGGCGACGGCGGCGACGCGGGCCTCGTCGACCTTCTTCGACCAGTCCGAGACAGTGAGTTGCAGGCCGTCGATCTGGTTGGCGCCGGCGGAGACCATGCGGTCGAGTACGTCGCCGAGTTTGCTCAGGTCGCGCACACGCACCTGCAGGCGGTGACCGGCCGTGTATCCGACGACCCGGGGCCGATTGCCGGCGGACTGGTAGTCGATGACCGGACGCAGCGAGAGCGCCGAGGTGATGATGTCGCGTTCGGCGATGCCGGTGGCACGCAGCGCCTCCTGGACCTGCCGCATGGTGCGCGAATTGCCGTCCATGGCCTCCCTGGCCGTCCGCGACTGGACCTGCGTGCCGCCGCCGATCATCGCCTCGTCGGGGGCGGCGGCTGCCTGTCCCTCGCCATGAACGGTGACCTGCCGGACCGCGGCCGGAACCTGGGCGGATGCGGGCGGAGCGAGGGCGAGGAGCACCCCCAGCGACAGCGCCATCAGCGAGACTGCCAAGGCCGCACGGCGGCCGGCATCCGCGCCCCGGACAACAATGGCCATCGCCTGCCCGGAACAGGGGCCCTCGATGGAACGGACGGACTTCGGCAGCGACATGTGTTCTCCCATGGGTTCGGGCGGGCGCGCATTGACGCCGCCGGACGGGGATGCGATCACCAGATCATGCCGCGACATGGGTTTCTTTGCAGCCATTTCGCGGCGCGCCGCGCCCGAGCGAGGGCCGGCACGGTGGGCCTGTAGCTCAATGGTTAGAGCCGGCGGCTCATAACCGCTTGGTTGCAGGTTCGAGTCCTGCCGGGCCCACCAAACGCGCTTCCTCAGTTTCCTGAACTCCGCCGCAGTGTTCGATTCCACTGAGGTGACCGGCCCGACGACACGTTGTCGACCGATCGCGGTAGCCATCCCGCCCTGCGCCTGCCATGAACCCTGTCGGACATGTGCAACCCCTTGCGAGCCCGATGGCCAAGAACCGTTTCCCTGTCTGGCGGCTCATCCAGAGCGAGTTGGAGGCCGAGATCCGCTCGGGCCTGATCGGACCGGGCGACCAGTTGCCGTCCGAGAACGATCTCGCCGAGCGCTTTTCCGTCAACCGCCATACGGTGCGCACGGCGCTCGCGAACCTTGCAATTCTCGGGCTGGTGCGCGCGCGCCGCGGCCGCGGCGTCTTCGTCGAGGACCGGCCGCCGGAGTACCGCATCACGCGCGACTCCAAATGGAGCGAGATCGAGCGCCAGATGAACGCCGCGCCGTCGGGCCGGCTGCTGGGGACGAGCGAGAGACCCGCGACCTCGGCCATCGCCGCCATGCTGGCGCTCGACGAGACCACGCCGATCCTGATGGTGGAGACGGTGCGTGGCGCCGCCCCGTCCCTGATCATCTACAGCTACCACATCTTCGCGCGCGACCGCTTCCACGGCATCGACCAGGCGGTGGCGCGGACCGGCAGTTTCACCGAGGCGCTGGCCGAATACGGCGTCGGGAGCTTCTTCCGCGTCTCGACCTGGATCGACTGCCGCATGCCGCGCCCGCGCGAGGCGGAAGCTCTTTCCATTCCGCTCGACGCGCCGGTGCTTGTCATGATGTACGTCGACAGCGACGCGGAGGGGCGGCCCCTGCTGTACGGCAATGCCGTCATCCCCAGCGGCAGCCTCGTGCTGCGCATCGACACGCTCTGACTGCGCTCTACCGCATCGCAGCAAGATCGTCGCGACCGTCACATCCCCGTTAACTTGTCGGCTTAAAGGCGACAAGTGAGCGCGCCATCCTGGCGGCGTCGGACGGGACATCATGGCCGGCATCTCGCTGCAGACCATCCGCAAGACGTTTCGCGACACCCCGGTCCTGCACGGCGTGTCGCTCGACATCGCCGATGGCGAATTCCTGACCCTGGTGGGTCCTTCGGGCTGCGGAAAGACCACGCTCCTGCGCATCATCGCGGGTCTCGAGACCCAGGACGAGGGCGACGTCTTCATCGGTCCGACCATGGTCGATGACCTGCCGCCGAAGGCGCGCGACGTCGCCATGGTGTTCCAGTCCTACGCGCTCTATCCCTACATGACGGTGGCCGAGAATATCGGCCTGCCGCTGGAGATGCGCCGGCTGTCCATGCTGCAGCGCCTGCCGATCATCGGCGGGCTCATGCCCGGAGCCCGGGCCGGGCGCACCGGCATCGCCGCGGACGTCAAGGCCGTCGCCGAGGGGCTCGGCATCGGCCATCTCCTCGCGCGCAAGCCGGCGCAGCTCTCCGGCGGCCAGCGCCAGCGCGTGGCGCTCGCCCGCGCCATGGTGCGGCGGCCCAAGGCCTTCCTCATGGACGAGCCGCTGTCGAACCTCGACGCCAAGATGCGTGTGCAGGCGCGCACCGAAATATCCGAGCTTCACCGCACGCTCGGCTCGACCTTCGTCTATGTCACCCACGATCAGGCCGAGGCGATGACCATGTCGGACCGCGTGGCCGTCATGATGGGCGGCCATCTGCTGCAGGTCGCCGCCCCGCAGGTCATCTACGACGATCCGCAGGATCTGGCGGTCGCGACCTTCATCGGCACGCCGGAAATCAACACTCTGCCGGGTCGGATCGGGACCGGCGGGCGCGTCGAGGTGATCGGGATGCCCTGGCCGGTGGCGGTCGGCGGCCAGCCCGGCACGGAGGTCACGGTCGCCATCCGCCCCGAGGCGCTGATGGTGGCCACGCCTGGCGTCGCCGGCGGGATCGCCCTGTCAGGCACGATCCGGCATCTGGAAATGCTCGGTGCGGAAACCCTGGTCCACATCATCGCCAGCCCGCTAACCCGGCCTCTCGTCACACGCGTCGAGCCGTCGGTGGGGGCGGCTCTCAGGATCGGTGACGCGATCGCCCTGTCGACGGACCCGCGCCGGGTGCTGGTCTTCGGCAAGGACGGCCGGAGGATTGCCGCCCGCGTGCCCGGCGCAGCCACCCCGCACGCCGTCAGGAGCGAGGCGGCTCATGTCTGACGTCGCTCTGCCCGCACCGACAGCCCTTGCCAGGCCGGCCAAGGCGCGAGCCGGCGAGGTGGCCGAACAGTTGGCCGCCTGGATTCTGGCGGGACCTGCCTTCGCGCTCATCTGGATCATGCTGCTCGGGCCGACCGTGGCCGTGTTCGTGCTGTCCTTCACCGACTGGACCTTCGGCATGCCGGAGATCGGCTGGGCGGGGCTCGACAACTACCGCGAGATGGCCGGCGACGCGGTGTTCTGGAAGACGCTGCGCAACACGCTGACCTATGTCGCCTTCGTCGTGCCGCTGTCCGTGTTCCTGGGGCTGGGCGCGGCGATCCTGATCGAAGCGGGGGAGAGCCTGCGCGGCTTCTACCGCGCCGCCTTCTTCCTGCCGGTGGTCTCGACCCTGCTGGCCATGGCGCTGGTCTTCCAGTTCGCCTTCCACCCGACGGTGGGCGCCATCAACCTGACCCTCGCCTTCGTCGGCATTCCGACCACCGACTGGCTGAAAAACCCCGACACGGCGCTCTTCGCCCTTGGCGTCATCGGCATATGGCAGGCGATCGGCCTGTCGATGGTGCTCTTCATCGCCGGGCTGAAGGCGATCCCGAAGGACCTCTACGAGGCCGCTGCCGTGGACGGCGCCGACGGCGCCTTCGAGCGCTTCCGGCGGGTGACCTGGCCGATGCTCGGCCCCGCCATGCTCTTCGTCGTGACGATCACGGCGATCCGCGCCTTCCAGGTCTTCGACACGGTGCAGGTTCTGACCGACGGCGGGCCGAACAAGGCAACCAACGTGCTCCTCTACCAGATGTACCAGGAGGGTTTCTCCTTCCTGCGCTCGGCCTATGCGGCGGCCCTCACCGTCGTCTTCCTCGGTTTCGTCCTGCTGGTCACCGTCATTCAGGTGCGCCTGCAGGAGCGCAACACCCATTACGGGTGAGGGGCCTCATGCGCACCCGTTCCATTGCCGCGACAGGCCTCGGCTTCCAGCTCTTCCGCCATGCCGTGCTGGGCCTCGGCGCCTTCCTGATGCTGGCTCCTTTCGTGATCATGGTCTCGGTCAGCCTGAAGCCGTCGGGTGAGATCTTCTCGCCGGAATTCTCCCTGCTGCCGAAGCAGTGGCACGCCTGGCAGAACTATTCCGACGCCTTCACCCGCCAGCCGCTGGCCCGCTACATCCTCAACGGCTTCATCGTCACCGGCTCCATCTTCACCTGCCAGCTGCTCACGGCGCTGCCCTGCGCCTATGCGCTGGCCAAGCTGCGCTGGCGCGGCCGCGAGACCATGTTCATGCTGGTGCTGCTGGGCCTCCTGATCCCGCCGCAGGTCACCGCCATCCCGCTCTACATCCTGCTCTGGCAGGTCGGACTCCTGAACACCTATGCGGCGATCATCCTGCCCTCGACCATCTCGGTCTTCGGCATCTTCCTGATGCGGCAGTTCTTCCTGACCGTGCCCGACGACCTCATCAACGCCGCGCGGCTCGACGGGCTCGGCGAGTTCGCCATCGTCTGGCGCATCATGATGCCGACTGCCATGCCGGCCGTCATCGCCTTCGGCGTGCTGTCGCTCGTGTGGAACTGGAACGAGTTCTTCTGGCCCCTCATCGTCGTCCAGTCCGAGCATCTGGCCACTCCGCCGCTCGGCGTCGTGTTCTTCGCCAATGCCGAAGCCGGAACCAACTACGGCCCGCTCATGGCGGCGGCCACCGCCATCACCGCACCCCTCGTCATCGCCTTCCTCGCTGCCCAGCGCTGGTTCATCGACGGCGTCACCATGACCGCCGTCAAGTGAGTGCAGTCCCTCGAACGAACACCACCCGGAGCCTTCCATGACCACGACCCGCCGCATATTTCTCGCCAGCGCCGCCGCAACGGTCGCCCTGCCCTCCTACCTGCGCGCCCAGTCGACCCCCGTCGAACTGCAGGTGCAGTATTCCATCCCGGTCCTGTTCAAGGACCTGATGGAGAAGATCGCGGCCGACTTCCAGAAGGCCAATCCGACCATCAAGATCACGTTGCGCGCCCCCGAGCAGGGTTATGAGGAAATCCTCCAGCGCAACCTGCGCGACGTCGTTACCAACACTCTGCCGGACGTCGCCTTCCATGGTCTCAACCGCCAGCGCACCCTCGACGAGCGCCGCATTCCGGTCGATCTGAAGCCGTTCATGGACGCCGATCCCGAGACCGCCGCCCTCGGCTTCTCGCCGTCGCTCCTGTCGCTCGGCCAGACCGGACCGAAGCAGACCGGCATCGGCTTCGCCATGTCCACCCCGATCATGTACTACAACGCCGACCTGCTGAAGGCCGCCGGTGGCGATCCCGACAAGCTGCCGACGACCTGGGACGAGGTGATCCGTCTCGCCGCCGCCATCTCCGCACCGGCGCAGAACCGCACCGGCCTGTTCTACGACTGGACCATCACCGGCAACTGGGCCTGGCAGGCGCTTGTCATGTCGCATGGCGGCACCATGCTCAACGCCGACGAAACCCGCGTCGCCTTCGCCGAAGAGCCCGGCCAGAAGGCCATCCGCGTGCTGCGCAAGATGGTCGATGAGGGCAAGATGCCGGACATCCGCCCCGACACGGCCTTCCAGGACTTCTTCTCCGGCCGCCTCGGCATGTCAATGCAGTCGACCGCCCAGCTTGGACGCTACAACCGCGAGATCGGCGGACGTTTCAAGCTGGTCTGCGGCCGCTATCCGCTGTCGGCGGCCAACCCGCGCCTGCCAGCCGGCGGCAACGTCGCCATGATGTTCACCAAGGATCGCGCCAGGCAGGAAGCGGCCTGGAAATTCATCAAGTACGCGACCGGCCCGATCGGCGCGACGGCCATGGTCAACGCCACCGGCTACATGCCGGGCACGACCATTCCGGCGCAGCGCGAGGACCTGCTCGGCAAGTTCTACCGCGACAACCCGAACCACATGGTCGCCATCCGCCAGCAGGACGTGATCAACGGCTGGTATGCCTTCCCCGGCCAGAACGCTCTGCGCATCACCGACGTGATCAACGACCATCTGCAGTCGGTGGTGAACAAGTCCAAGGGTGCCGACGATGCGCTGAAGGCGATGGCCGCCGCCGTGCAGCCGCTGCTGCCGCGCCGCGCCAGCTGAGCCTGATCGATCCTCTCCGGCCCGTCCCGCTCCTGCGGGGCGGGCCTTGCCTTTGCCGCCCCCCAGCCGAGAGATTTCGCTATGTCCCGCGCCGCCTGCCTGTGCATCGTCACCGACCTCCACCATGGCAAGCCGTCCTTCTCGAAGGCGGGACCTGCCGCTCTCGGCGTGATGGAGGAGTTCCGCCGCTTCGTCGCGGAGACGCAGCCCGATCTCGTCCTGGATCTCGGCGACCGCATCTCCGACGAGGCCCGCGACAGCGACCTCGTGCTGGAGCGCGAGGTGGCGGAGGCCTTCGCGCCGATCACCCGGCCGCGCTTTCACCTCGACGGCAATCATGACCGCGATTTCCTTGAGGTTGCCGACAACGACGCCATTCTCGGCCGCATTGCCGGCCACGAGACCGTCGATGTCGGCGACTGGCGGCTGGTGATCTGGCGTGCCGATTCGAAGTTGCACCGGCCGTCCGGCTTTGCCCTTCAGGAGGCCGACCTCGCCTGGCTCGCCGCCACCATCGCGGCCGCCGACCGTCCGCTGGCCATCGTCAGCCACGTGCCGGTGTCAGGGCACTCGCAGGTCGGCAACTTCTGGTTCGAGAATAATGCGCGCTTCTCGACCTATCCGACCGCCGACCGCGTGCGCGCCGTGCTGCGGACCGCCAAGGTCCCGGTCGTGTGGATCTCCGGCCACGTCCACTGGAACACGCTGACCTTGGTCGACGGCATCGCCCATATCACCCTGCAGTCGCTCACCGAGACCTTCACCACGGCGGGCGAGCCGGCCGGCGCCTTCGCCCTGCTCGAGCTGTCCGACGAGGTGCTCTGGCGCGTTCACGGCCGCGATGCTTTCGCCTGGAGTGCGCGGGCCGAGACTCTCTCCCGCCGCTGGCTGGCGCCGCTTCCCGACTTCCGCGAGGTCGTCGGGAGCAAGATGCATCAGGCCGCTGAATAAGCGGCCTGATGGTAGGTTCCTCGGAGGGGCAGGGGACTCAGGCCGCGCCCGGATAGTCGGGATCGCGCAGGAAGGGGAACGGACCCGGCGCCTTCTCGACATAGGCGGTGTGGGTGACAAGACCCGAGGCCTCCGTCCACAGGTGGAGATGGAACGCCGCCGGCTCGAAGTTGAACTGGCCCGGCGGGCGGTCATTGAGGTCGAGCACCACCTGATGGGCGACGCTTGGCGCCACCATGGCGAGCGTCCCGCCGAATAGCGCCTGGATCGGCCGGTGATGGTGGCCGGAGAGGATGCGGACCACCTGCGGGTGGCGCCGGATGATGCCCTCGAACTCGGCCGTGCCGTCGATCATGCTGATCCGATCCATGTGGTGGATGCCGCAGACGAAAGCGGGATGGTGCATGGCAACGATGGTCGGTTTCGCCGTGTCTTCCGCGAGACGCTCCTCCAGCCAGGCGAGCCGCTCGGCGCAGAGGCGGCCGGCGCCGGAGCCCGGCACCACCGTGTCGAGACCGATCAGGCGGACGGGGCCAAGATCGGTCACCCACTGCGCGAAGACCGGATGCTGCGACAGGCCCGGATGGTCGCCGAGGATGCTCTTCAGGTTCTCGCGGCGGTCGTGATTGCCGGGAATGAGCCAGACCGGCATCGGTAGCCGGGAGAGCATGCGCTTCAGGTTCTCGTACTCCGCGGGCAGGCCGTTGTCGGTCAGGTCGCCGGTGAGCAGGACCGCGTCAGGGCGCGGATCGAGGGCGAGGACCGCGTCGAGCGCGCGCTCGGTCAGCATGTTCGTCTCTGCCGTCCGGTAGGCCGGCAGGCCGTGCGGACGGACGTGGAGATCGGTGAGATGGGCGATGAGCATGGCGGGTTTCCCAAGGTTGGTTCGCCGGCTGGGTAGGCACCGTCCATGACATCGCGACGACAGGACCGCGCCTGTCCCGTGTGTCATGGAACCGTCGTTCAGCCGTGTGTGAATCGTCACCGGGGCGTTGCCGTTCTGTCGTCGAAGCCGCGTACCCCGACCTCATCCAGGGAGTTCGGAATTCATGGCCGGCATCGTCCTCGACCGGATCGAGAAATCGTTTGGCGAAACCCGCGTCCTCAAGGGCGTGTCGCTGTCTTTCGACGCGGGATCCTTCATCTCGCTGGTCGGGCCGTCGGGCTGCGGCAAGACCACGCTCCTGCGAATCATCGCGGGGCTCGAGAGGGCCGACCGCGGCTCGGTCTCGATCGCGGGGGCTGATGTCACCGGCCGGCGCGCCGCAGACCGCGACGTCGCCATGGTGTTCCAGAACTACGCGCTCTATCCGCACATGACGGTGGAGCAGAACATGGCGCTGCCGCTGGTCATGCGCCGGCTGTCGGCCGTGGAGCGCGCGCCGCTGCTCGGCCGCTTCGTCTCCGGCACCAGGGGCCGTCGCGCGGCCATTCGCGACGAGGTGAGCGAGGCGGCCCGGCTCCTCTCCATCGACCACCTGATGGAGCGTCGCCCCGGCCAGCTCTCCGGCGGCCAGCGCCAGCGCGTCGCGCTCGGACGCGCCATCGTGCGCCACCCCAAGGCCTTCCTCATGGACGAGCCGCTGTCGAACCTCGATGCGGCACTGCGCCACGACATGCGCCGCGAACTGGTCGACCTGCACCGGCGCGTCGGCGTCACCACGGTCTACGTCACCCATGACCAGGCCGAGGCCATGACCATGTCGGACCGGGTCGCCGTCATGCTCGGCGGCAACGTGCTGCAGTTCGGCACGCCGCGCGAGGTCTATGAGCAGCCGGCCACCATCGACGTCGCGAGGTTCATCGGCTCGCCGCGGATCAACATCCTGCCCGGCGAGGCCGATGGCGACGGGCGTCTCTCCATCGCCGGCGAGATGACGGGCGAGGTGGCGCCGCGCGCCACCGGCAGGCTGGATGTGGGCATCCGCCCCGAGCATCTCACCATCGGCGAAACAGGCGTCGCCGTCGTGGTCCGGCACGTCGAATTCCTCGGGTCCGAAGTACTCGTCTATGCCCGCGAACCCCGACTGGGGACCGAGATCATCCTGCGCCTTACCCCGGAGACCTGGGAGCGCGCACCGTCCCGACAGAATCTCAGGGTCACGCCACTCGCCGGCCGGCTGCTCGCCTTCGATCCGGCCGGCACACGCGTCGGGCTCATCAGCGCCGAAACCGCTGCGCACGTTCAGGCAAGCGAGTCCGCCGTGAGCGTCAGGGTGCCGCGCTATGTCTGACGTCGCCCTCGGCTCCGCCTTTCCTGTCGCCGCCGGGCAAGCGGACCGCATCGAGCGCGGAGAATCCCTCGCCGCCTGGCTGCTGACGCTGCCGGCCATCGCCGCCTTCGTGCTGATGCTGCTGATCCCGACGCTCGCCGTCGTCGTCATCGCCTTCACCGACTACGAGCTCGGCGCGCCGGCGCTGCGCTATGTCGGCCTCGCCAACTTCGCGGAGCTGATGGAGGACCGGGGCTTCCTGACCTCGTTCCGTAACACCGCCTTCTTCGTCGCGGTGACGACGCCGGCCTCCATCATCGGCGGCCTTGGGCTGGCGATGCTGATCGAGAGCGGCACCCGCGGCCGCGCCTTCTTCCGCGCCGTGTTCTTCCTGCCGGTCGTCTCGCTGATGGTCGCGATGGCGACCGCCTTCCAGTACATGTTCCACCCCACCATCGGCCCGGTGAACGCCGCGCTGCGCATGCTCGGCATCGTCGGCCCGAACTGGCTCGGCTCCTCCGACAGCGTCATGTGGACCCTCGCCATCATCGGCGTCTGGGAGCAGATCGGCTTCAACATGGTGCTGTTCCTGGCGGGGCTGACCGCCATTCCGCGCGACCTCTATGCGGCCGCGGAGGTGGACGGCGTGCGCTCGGCCTGGTCGCGCTTCTGGACGGTGACCTGGCCGCTGCTCGGCCCCACCAGCCTCTTCGTCCTGACCATCACCATGATCCGCTCGCTGCGCGTCTTCGACGTCGTCGCAACGCTGACGCAGGGCGGTCCGAACAAGGCCTCCGAGGTGCTGCTCTACACCATGTACACCGAGGGCTTCACCTTCTTCCGCATGGGCTATTCGGCGGCGATCACCGTCGTCTTCCTCGGCGCCGTGGTGATCCTGATGCTGCTCCAGACGCGCGTGCTCGACCGCCGCGTCCACTACGGGTGAGGCGCCGATGACCCCCTCCGCCCCGCACGACAAGAGCCTTGCCGCCGACCTGCCGCGTCTCATCCTGCTGAGCCTTCTCGGCCTGCTCTTCCTGATGCCCTACATCTGGATGATCTCGGTCTCGCTGAAGCCGTTGGACGAGGTCTGGCGCGCCTCGATGTCGCTGATCCCGCAGAACTTCGCCATCGAAAAGAACTACGGGCGCGTGCTGACCGAGGTGCCGATCGGGCGCTATCTGCTCAACGGCGTCATCGTCTGCTGCGGCATCCTCGTCTTCCAACTCGCCTTCGCTTTGCCCGCCGGCTACGCGATGGCCAAGCTCAACTTCCGCGGCCGGGAGACGCTCTTCGCTTTCGTCATGCTGGGGCTCCTGATCCCCGCCCACGTGCCGGCGATCCCGCTCTACATCGCCTTCGCCAAGACCGGCATCCTCAACACCTATGCGGCGCTGATCGCGCCTTCGACCATCTCGGTCTTCGCCATCTTCATGTTCCGCCAGTTCTTCAGGGCGATGCCCGACGAACTGATCCATGCCGCGCGCATGGATGGGCTCGGCGAATGGTCCATCGTCTGGCGGATCATCGTACCGAACGCCTGGCCGGCCGCCACGGCCTTTGCGATCTTCTCGGTGGTGGCGCACTGGAACGACCTGTTCTGGCCGCTCATCGCCGTCTCCGGCAAGGGCGAACTCGCGACCCCGGCGCTCGGCGTCATGTACTTCCGCACCGAGGAGGCCGGCGACGATTTCGGCGCCCTCATGGCCGCTGCGACCATCACGACGATCCCGCTGGTCGCCGCCTTCCTGCTCGCCCAGCGCCGCTTCATCGAAGGCATCACCATGACCGGCCTCAAGGGATGAGGCCGGTTCCGCCGACACACCCCCATTCGGAGACTGCCATGACCGTTCGTCTCTCCCGCCGCACCGCGCTCGCCGGTGCCGTCGCGGCCCTTGCGGCGCCGCGGCTGGCCTTCGCCGCGCCCGTCGAGATCGAAGCCCACTACGCCATGCCGGCGGTCTACAAGGACGTCATGGAGCGGCTCGCGACCGGCTTCATGGCCGCCCATCCCGACGTCAAGGTCAGCTATCGCCAGGCCACCGCCAGCTATGACGATGGCACCCAGCTGGTGCTGCGCGAGGCGGTCACCGGCCGCCAGCCGGACGTCACCTTCCAGGGCCTCAACCGCCTGCGCGTCATCGCAGAGCGCGGCCTCGCTACCGACCTTGGGCCGCTGCTGAAGGCCGAGGGCGACCCGGGCGCCTTCGGCTACACGCCGGAGCTGCTCGGCCTCGGCAAGGCCGGCGGCATCCAGGCCGGCCTCGCCTTCGCCACCTCCAATCCGATCGTCTTCGTCAATGCCGACCTGTTCCGTCGCGCCGGGCTCGATCCGAATAAGGAGCTGACGACCTGGGACGAGATCATCGCGGCCTCCAGGGCGATCTCGGCGCTGGGCGACGGCGTCCACGGCTCCTACTACCGCTGGCAGGGCGACTGGATCTATTCCGCGCTGCTCTTCGGCTTCGGCGGCACGATGATGGACGCCGCCGAGCGCGAGATCGGCTTCGCCGGTCCCGAGGGCCGGGCGTCCCTCACCGTGCTCGACCGCCTGGTCAAGGAAGGCGGCATGCCGGCGCTCTCGGGCGAAGCGGGCGCCCAGGCCTTCGCCGCCGGCAAGGTCGGCATGTACTTCTGGTCCACCGCCTTCCTGCGCCAGGCGATGAATTCGCTCGGCAACAACTTCAAGCTGACCACCTGGGAGTTCCCGCTCGGCGACAAGGCCCGCGGCCGCCTGCCGACCGGCGGCGCCGCCGGCATGATCCTCGCGAAGGACCCGGCGAAGCAGCAGGCCGCCTATCGCTTCCTGCGCCACTGCACCTCGCCCGAGGGCACGACGATCATGGTCAAGGGCACCGGCTACGTGCCGGTGAATGCGCTGGCCGCCGACGATCCGCGCCACCTCGCCGGCTTCTATCGCGACAACCCGCTGTTCATGACCGGCGTCCGCCAGATGCCGATCATGGTGCCATGGTACGCGTTCCCGGGTGCGAACGGCGTGCGCATCTCTTCCGTCATCACCGACAACGTCTCCCGCGTCGTCGAGCAGAAGGCTCCCGTCGACACCGCGCTCGCCGACATGGCGCGCGAGGTCACCCGCCTGCTGCCCCGCGCCTGACCCGTTTCATGCCCCGCCGCGCCGGAAGGGGCCGGCCGGCGGGGTCATTCCTCAAGACCAGCCCCGGAACCGAGGTTGTCATGTCCACGAAGCTCACCCGCCGCTCGACGCTCGGCCTGATGGCCGGCGCCGCCACCATCGCCATGCCGCATGTGGTCCGCGCCCAGACCGTCGAGGTCGTCGCCCACTATTCCATGCCGCCGATCTTCAAGGCCGCCATGGAAGCCGTCGCCGAAGCCTTCAACAAGAAGAGCGACAAGGTGAAGGTCACCTATTCCAATCCGACGCCGACCTATGAGGACGGCGCCCAACTGGTGCTGCGCCAGGCGACAACCGGCGGCATGCCGGACGTCTCCTTCCAGGGCCTCAACCGCCTGCGTCTCTTCGCCGAGCGCGGCATCGCCGCCGACCTGAAGCCCTTCCTCGACCGCGAGGGCGACCTGGCGAAGATCGGCTATTCCAGGCCCATTCTCGGCCTCGGCCACCATGGCGGCGTGCAGTGCGGCCTGCCCTTCGCCACGTCCAACCCGATCAGCTACATGAACGTCGACCTCCTGAAGAAGGTCGGCGCCAGCGCCGAGACCTTCCCGAAGGACTGGGACGGCGTCATCGCCCTGGCGGCCAAGATCAGCGCGCTCGGCGACGGCAACAGCGGCATGTTCTTCCGCTGGCCGGGCGACGACTGGATGTTCTCGGCGCTGCTCTACGGCCATGGCGGCCGCATGCTGACCGAGGACGAGAGCAAGGTCGCCTTCGACGGCGCCGAGGGCCTTGCCGCCCTGCGTCTGCTCGACCGCATGGTGAAGGACGGCAAGATGCCGAACCTGACCGGGAATGCCGACCTGCAGTCCTTCGGCGCCGGCAAGATGGGCATGATGTTCCGCACTACCGCCCAGGTGCGGCAGATTTCCGGCACCGTCGGCAACAGCTTTGAGCTGCGGACGACCACCCTGCCGGTCATCGACCCGGTCAAGGGCCGCCTGCCGACCGGCGGCGCCGGCGCCATGATGACCGCCAAGGATCCGGCCCGCCAGGCTGCGGCCTGGGAGTTCATCAAGTTCGCGACCTCCGCCGAGGGCACGACGCTGATGGCGAAGAACACCGGCTACGTGCCGTGCAACCAGCTCGCCATCGACGATCCGATGTATCTGGGCGAGTTCTACAAGGCGAACCCGCTGTTCCAGGCGGCGACGAAGCAGGTTCACCTGATGATCCCGTGGTACGCCTTCCCGGGCCAGAACTCGGTGCGCGTGACGCAGGTCATGGTCGACAACCTCGCCCGCATCGTCGAGCAGAAGGCCTCCCCCGAGGAGGTGCTGCGCGACATGTCCCGGGAGGTCACGCGCCTCATCCCGCGCCGCCAGGGCTGATCAGCCGGCAGAGAACATGACCGGCGGCTTCGGCCGCCGGTCATTCCGGCAGCGCCGCTTCAGGGGTCGCTTCTCAGCAGAGCCATCTGTGACAGCCGGTGGCTCATAGCCCTGATGCCTGAACAGACAGTGTTGGTGCAGGGCGGGGAACGCATCCCGCTTTGACAAACACTACACCTTCGATTGAGCGCAAGACGAGCTGGCCGGTTCTGCATATCTCTCAAGGGGCCCGCCCGACCGTCGATACGGAGATGCGCCGGTTGAACATGCGACCTGCCATGGCGCGGTGGGTGATGGTGATCAGTGCGGAGCCGGGCAGGGCCTTCGCGATCAATTCGATGAGCATGTCCTCGGCCTCGGGCGATAGCGCGCTCGAGGCATCATGCATCAGGATCCAGTCGGGCCGGTGCAACAGCAGGCGGGCGAAGCCCAGCCGCTGCTGGTCCTCGATACCGAATTCCTGTTCCCACAGCGCGGTCGTGCCGAGGCGCGGCACGACCTGGGCCAATCCGACATCGACCAGAACCCGGGCGACCGCCTCGGGGGCAAAGCTCTCCGGCGGGCGCGGTTCCGCCAGCACTTCGAGCAGGGTCGCCTCCGGCAGATAGGATCGATCAGCCATGAAGAACGGCGCGCTGTCCCGCGGCAGTTCGATCCGTCCCGCTCCCGAGATCGACAGTCCGGCGATTGCCCGAAACAGCGCCGCCGCGGCCTGGGGAGTGGCCTCCACGAGCACCCGCTCCCCGAGGCGGATCTCGGCGCTGAAATGCTCCAGCAGCACCTCGCCTGTGGGGGTCACCACGCTGAGATCGCGAAAGGCCAGCAGGGGTCCTTCCGCCGGCTCGCGTGACAGCAGGCCTGCACCCGTCACGGCGCGGCCTCCCAGGTCTTCGACCGCTTCCTGAAGCGCGAGCACACGCGCTGCCGAGGCTTCCCATTGAGCGATGCTGGAATAGTTGCCCGCCAGCCAGGACAGGGCTGCGGTCACCTGTCCAAAGGCGATGGTCACCTGCATCAGCGTTCCAAGGCTCATCTCGCCGTGCAGGTAGCGCGGCGCGAGGATCAGCAGCGGCAGGATGGTGGTGAGCAGCGCAAGGCCGGAGGAAAAGAAGATGAGGTTGCGGAACGAGGCGGTCTGCACCGCCCAGGCGCCCCTGATCCCCTCGAAGGCGCGCGCCAGCCGGCGCCTCTCGCCGGCCTCCGCCCCGGTCAGTGCGATCGCCGGCGCATGGGCGATTACATTGACCAGACGG
Organism: Phreatobacter aquiterrae; assembly: GCF_053471285.1. Taxonomy (NCBI): domain Bacteria; kingdom Pseudomonadati; phylum Pseudomonadota; class Alphaproteobacteria; order Hyphomicrobiales; family Phreatobacteraceae; genus Phreatobacter; species Phreatobacter aquiterrae. The sequence continues at coordinate 97,751 of NZ_JBJPHW010000009.1, forward strand.
GCCCGATAGTTCGCCTCCGCCGCCTGGCGTCGGTCGGTCGCCCTTACAAGCGGGTGCCCGACCAGAGTCACGATGGCGGAACCGATGGCGGCATAGCCGAGCGCCACCCAGACCATGTGCCCAGGAAGGGTGAAGGACGTCCCGCCGACGGCGATCGTCAGCGGCCCGGAATACAGCCAGAGGACGCCGGCAAACAGGGTCAGCTGGATGAAGGCATAGAGCAGCGAGACCAGGAACTCGACCACCATCTCGCAGACCACCCGGATGTCCTCCGCGATCCGGCCGTCCTCGTTGTCGTGCTCGCCGGCGGTCATCCGCAAGCGGTAGTAGCGTCCGTCCGACATCCAGGAGTCGCGGACGATGTGGGTCAGATGGCTCCGCAGCACCATCTGCAATTGCATCTTGGTCTGCAGGCTCAGGCCCTGCAGGACCATCATGCCCGTCACGATAGCCGCCAGAATCCAAATCTGGTTGATCAGGCTGGCGAAGGATTTCGCTTCCAGCACATTGAAGAAATCGGCATTCCAGACCGCGAGGCGCAGCACCACCAGGACTTCCGTCACCGTGACCGCGCCGACAATGAGCGCCAGCGTCAGCGCTCTCCACCGCGCCGGCGTTGCGACGATGGCGCCAAGGAGCCGCAACATGCGGATCGCAGCCGGGCCCGGATGAAGCCGTCCGAGGAATCGCGCACGCACGGCGGCGTCCTCGGCGAGTTGGGCCCTCAGCGCGGCGAGGTCGTGAAGCAACATGTCCGGGGCTCCGATGAGCATGACGGATGCACGACCCTGATGTCAGGAGACATGGTCCCCTTGCAAGCGATGGTCACGCGCGTAAACTCACATGAGTAGAACCTGAATATTCGCGCATTCAAGACTCCCCTTGATGTGCATCAAGTGCAAATATCCGCCTGTCTGATTTGCTTCCGATACTGGGAATTGGATGCCGCGATTGGTCCATCGCATACGCGCTGGGATCGCTTGAAACTATGGAGAAATGTCCATGTCGCTCGGAACCATTCTCGTTATCCTCTTGATTATCTTTCTGCTCGGCGGCTTCAGTGGCCGGTTCGGTGGATACGGCTATGGCTTTGGTCATGGCGGCGTGGGCGTGCTCGGCACGGTCCTGATCATCGTGGTGATCCTGATGCTGCTTGGGCGTCTCTGACCCACATCATCGCGTCAGCGCCCGGGTAGCACTGGGCGCGTATCCAGACGTGCGGGATTCGCGGCGGCCCGCACCGCAACTCTTGGTCTGTCCCGGCCGCGCGGGCCAACGGACAGCTCGACCCGATCGGCGTCCGGGCGCTGCAGGGCCGGCGAGCCGCCCTCTTGTGATCACATGGGATCAGTGGTGGCGTCACCGCGCAATCCCCGTGGAGGCTTGTTAAGGGGCAGGGCTCTGGCATAGGGGTGCAGCGTATGTTTCTCTCGATGGTGCTCTGTCCCGCGGACACCGTTGGCCGAATGCCCCTGGAGACCTGTCATCGTGATCCAAAGCAGCTCCGGAAGCGCGGCCGGGGATCGCCCGCGGGTGTCGATCGTCGCGCCTTGCTTCAACGAGGAAGAGACGATTGGCGAGTTTCATCGCCGGGCGAAAGCGGCCGCTCTGGCGGCTGTCGCCGAGGATTTCGAGATCGTTCTGGTCGATGATGGTTCGACCGACAGGTCCTGGAAGCTGATCTCGCAGCTGGCGGCTCGAGACCCTTGTGTCGTGGCCGTGAGGCTGCGTCGCAACTACGGGCATCAGATGGCCGTGATGGCCGGACTGCAGGCAGCCCGTGGCGAGCGGGTCCTGCTGATCGACGCCGATCTCCAGGACCCTCCGGAACTCCTCGCCGGCATGATGGACCTGATGGATGGGGGCGCCGAGGTCGTCTATGGCAAGCGCGCCGCGCGCGTCGGCGAGACGCTGTTCAAGCGTGCGACCGCGGCGATCTTCTATCGCGTGCTCCGCACCCTCTCATCAGTCGACATTCCGGCCGACTCCGGTGATTTCCGCCTGATGAACCGGCGGGTCGTCGATATCCTTCTGTCGATGCCCGAGCAGCATCGCTTCACGCGCGGACTGGTGAGCTGGATCGGCGGCAGCCAGGTGGCGATCAGCTACGCGCGCGATCCCCGTTTCGCCGGCGAGACGAAGTATCCTCTGTCGAAAATGGTCCGCTTCGCCGTCGACGCGCTGACCTCCTTCTCGATCAAGCCCCTGCGACTCGCGACCTGGACCGGCTTTCTTGCCGTGTTCTTCGCCTTGTGCCTAATGGGCTACAGCGCGGTTCGCTGGGCGATGGGAGAGGTCGTCGACGGCTGGACCAGCCTGATCATGGCGGTCGCGGCCTTTTCCGCGGTCCAGCTCATCGTGCTCGGCATCCTCGGCGAATATGTCGGTCGGCTGGTGCTCGAATCCAAACGCCGGCCGCTCTTCATCATCGATACGATTCTGCGCGGAACGGGCTCGCAGGCTGCGGCTGGAGAGAGCGACGCCCACCCGTCCGGCGACACCCGGCAGGCTCTATGATCCGGCGGCTGGCATCCTTCATCGGCGTCGGCGTGGTGAATTCGCTGATCGATGCCGGCATCTTCGCGCTGCTCGTCAGTGTGGCAGGCGTCGCGCCGCTGCCGGCCCATATCATCGGCTTCCTGGCGGGCGCGCTGAACAGCTTCATCATGAATGGGACCATCACCTTCGGCCGGTCGATGGGGGACATCGTCAATCTCCGGCTGATCGTGCAGTTCGCTCTCACCATTCTGGTGCAGTTCCTGTTCGCAACCGGCGTCTTCTGGGCCGTTCTGCTTGCGTCAGGGTCGCCCTATGCCGCCAAGTTGGTGTCGATCGCTCTGACGACGATCCTGACCTTCCTCCTGCTCGGACGGGTCTTCCGGAGGCCGGGGTGAATGACCGCCACGGACAGCCCATGCGGGCTATGACACTCCCGGGAAACAGATGAAGCGCCTTGTCAATCCAGCGTCGGAACTTGTTCCGCTGGCGCTCGCCGTGGCGCTCGTGGCGGCGGTCCTGCCGTTGCTGTTCATTCGCATGCCGACGCTGTGGGACTATCCGAACCACTTAGTCCGCTACTGGATCTTGCTCGGCCATGCGGAAGGCACACCCGTCGCGAACATGTTCCGTCCCGACTGGTCGCTCGCCCGCACCAACATCGGTTCCGACCTGCTCGCCGTCGGCATCGGCAGCCTCATCTCCCTTGAGGCTGTGACACCCGTCCTCGTCGGCCTCGCCGTCCTGATCCTCCCCCTGGGCGCGATCGTCCTGAACCGGACCATCTTCGGTGTCTGGCACGTCTGGCAGGTGGCGCTGGTGGCGCTCACGTGGAACTTCGTGCTGACGGGCGGCCTTCTCAGCTTCCAGATCGCCCTGGGTCTAGCCATGTTCGGCGCGGCTCTGGACCTGAAGCTGTCCCACATACCTGGCGTTGGCCGCTGGCTGGTGCGTCTCGCCTTTGCCTCCGGGATCCTGATCGTTCATGTCTTCGGGCTGCTGTTCTATCTCGTCCTGCTCGTCGGCATCGACGTTGGGCGCCGACTTCCGGCCATTCGCTTGCCGCAGATACGCTGGCTCCTGGCCCGGCGTGTGGTGCTGGCCGGGCTCGCGTGCTGCATTCCCCTCGTCGTTCTTGTTCTGACGGCTCCCAGGCTGCCTGGAGCGCACGAACAGGTTGCCGATGCCCAGTTGTTCGGGACGGTCTTGAAGTTTCGCTCGCTGTTCTCGCTTGAGCGGCTGGCGATCTTCCTGGCGCCTGTCCGGACCTATTCGGTGATTGCCGATCTGGCGACGCTGTTCGCCCTGGTGGCGACTCCGGCCTATGCGGCGTGGCGCGGGCGGATCGAGTTGCATGCAGGCCTCTTCGGCATGGGAGTTCTGCTGCTCGCGATGTCCCATTTCGTACCGGAGACCGCCTTCGGTACCGGTCTCATCGACATCCGTATCCCGATGATGGCCGGCCTTCTGCTCGCCGGCTCCATCCGGCCGCGCCTTGCCGGGACGGCGGAGAAAGAACGCCTCGTCCTCGCCATCACGCTGGCGCTGGTTCTTATGAAGGCAGCCTTCATCGGTTACACGTGGATGGAGCGGCAGGCCGATATCCGCTCCATCGACGCCGCAACCATCAGCATGCCCGCAGGAGCAGCTGTCCTGGTTGCCGAAAACCGCCCCGACAACGTGACGAAGTGGCTTCGGGCTCCGCTCGGTCGCTACGCCGTTGGCGTTCCCATCTACCGCCATCTCGGGGCGACGGTTGTCATGAGCCGCCTAGGTTTCGTGCCGACGATCTTCACTGCCGCCGGCAAGCAGCCACTGGAAATCCTCCCGCCATGGAAGGACATCTCTGTCCCGGAAGGCGGTACCCCCAGGGTCGACGACCTCGACAATCCGCGGATGGCTGAGCCCGACGAGTATCCGTACCTTCGGAACTGGCGTGCCCGGTTCGACTATGTCCTGCTCATCAATGCCGACCTGCCGAACGCCGGCATGCATGCGGGCGAGGTCCCCGGACTGAGCCTCGTCAGCGACAAGGGCTTCGCACGGCTCTACCGAATCGATCGCCAACCCTGAGGTCGTGGCGGGCGTCGGCCGCAGGTGCCGCTCCCCGCGGCTCAGCCCCTCATCCGGCGGGCGGCCATCTCGCCGATCATCACGCAGGTGAAATGCAGGTTGGCGCGGCAGTCGGTCGGCATAATTGAGGCGTCGGCGACACGCAGTCCGGCAACGCCGCGCACCCTCAGATCGGGGTCGACGACGGCCAGCGGATCGCCCGAGGCGCCCATGCGGCAGGTGCCGGCGGCGTGCTGGATGTCCCAGGCCTCTGTCAGCGTCAGGGCGTCGAGTTCGTCGTCGGGCAGGGCGGCGGCCCTGGCAAAGTCCATGCCGCTGTCGCCGAAGGTGACCGTCGAGGCGATCCCCGTCACTGCGGGATGATCGACGATGGCCGCGAGCCGCCTGACGCCGTCGCGCATGCGCAGCCGGTCGCGCGCGTCGTCGAGCATGTTCTCCTCGACGACGGGGTTGGCGTCGGGATCGACGGAGGCGAGGCGTACCTCGCCGCGCGAAAAGGCGTCGTAGAGCGCCACGCCGATGGCGCCCTGGGAGGAGGGGCGGCCCTCCGACAGTCCCCGGTGATTGAAGCCGATCATGATCATGTCGCGCTTGCCGCCGCCGGCGAGGCGCGAGGAATAGGTCACGCAGCAATTGGTGTGGCGGGCGTCCGGCGATTGCGCCGCCGCCTCCGGGCGGAGAGCCAGCGTCGCCCGCAGGATCGGATGGTCCATGAAGCCGCGTCCGACCGCCGTAACATCGGCGACGACAGGGATGCCCAGCGCGGCGAGATCAGCGGCCGCGCCGATGCCGGAGCGCATGAGGATGGCCGGGCTGTGGATGGCGCCGGCTGAAAGCACGACCTCGCACGCGTGGATGTCCTGCCAGTCGCCGCCGCCGAAGCGCACGCGGACGCCGGTGGCGCGCGCGCCGTCGAACAGCACCCGGTCGACCAGCGCCTCGCCGCGAATCTTGAGGTTCGACCGGCCGCGCGCGGGCTCAAGGTAGCCGTCATTGGTGGTGACGCGCAGGCCGTCGCGGCTGTTGATCGGGTAGCAGGAGACGCCCTCGCCGGACGGGGCGTTGAGGTCCTCCTTCCACGGATAGCCGCTGTCGAGGGCCGCCGCGCGCAGGGCGCGGTCGACGCTGCCCCATTCATCGATCGGCGCGCGATGGACGGGCAGGGGGCCGCCGCGACGCTGGCCGGGGCCCGTCCCCGTCACCGGGTCGTCCTCGATGGCGTCGAAGAGCGGCAGGACGTCGGCCGCCGACCAGCCGGTGCAGCCGAGAGTGGCCCAGGTGTCGAAAGCCTCCGGCACGCCGCGGATGGCGATCTGCGCATTGACCGTGGAACTGCCGCCCATCGTCTTGCCGCGCCAGTAGAACTTGGGCTCCTGCGTGCGCGTGCGGCGGGTCATGAGGCCCGGCCATTGCCACTCCGCCTGATGGCGGGGGTCGTGCATGAAGGGGACGATGTTGGCGCTGCGCAGGACGTGCGGCGCCTCGCTGGCGCGCCAGTCTCGGCCGGCCTCCAGCAGCAGCACGCGCCGGCCGGCATCTTCCGAGAGCCGCGCCGCCAGCGCCGCGCCCGCCGAGCCCGCGCCCACCACGATCACGTCATACATGCCATCGCCTCCGCCTGATCCTCGTCATAGAGCCTGTCGATCATCTCGGCTATGCAGGGGCGCGCGGGGCGGGATTTCGGAGGCGGCGTGGAATGACCGGCGACCATGCCATGGAGGCGCGGGGCGACAATGCGGAGGTTCTCGCCTTTCTCATGCGGGAAGCCGGCGCTGGCGCTGAACGCGTCACGACGCATATCTCCCACGTGGTCATCGGGCGCGACGTCGTGTTCAAGCTGAAGCGGCCGGTGAGGCTCGCCTATCTCGATTTCTCGACGCCCGAGCGGCGGCTGATGTTCTGCGAGCGCGAATACCGCCTGAACCGGCGCACGGACCCCGGGAGCCTGATCTACGAGGGCATCAGCCGCATCACCCGCGCATCCGACGGCGCCCTGGTCTTCGACGCTGACGGCGCCCTGGTGGATGCGGTCGTGCGGATGCGGCCCTTCGATCAGCATGGCCTGCTCGACCGGCTGGCCACCATCGGCCCGCTGGAACCGGAGTTGGTGGAGAGGCTCGCGGCCGAAATCGTCGCGCTGCACGAACAGGCGGAGGTGTCGGGCGACAGCCAGGGGGCCGCCCGCATGGCGCGGGTGCTGGACGTCAATGCGAAGGCCTTCGTCGACAGCGGCCTCCTGGGCGCGGATGCCGCGGGTGCGCTCGATCGCCAGTTCCGCGCAGTGCTCGTTCGGCACGCGGCCCTGCTCGACCGGCGCGCCGGGGAGAGGCAGGTCCGCCGCTGCCATGGCGACCTGCACCTGCGCAACATCTGCGTGATCGGCGGCCGCCCGGTGATCTTCGACTGCCTCGAGTTCGACGAGGATCTCGCCACCACGGACGTGCTCTACGATCTCGCCTTCCTCATCATGGATCTCTGGCACCGGGAACAGAAACCAGCGGCAAACCGGCTGCTGAACCGCTACTGCGACGCCACCGGCGAGGCGGCCGGGCTGGCCCTCGTTCCCTTCCTCGTCGCCGTCCGGGCCGCGGTGAGGGCCCATGTCACCGCGTCGGCCGGCGGAGTCGGGGAGGAGGCTGACGCCTATCTGGCGCTGGCGCGGCAGGCGCTGGCCGGGACGCCTCCGGTGCTGGTGGCCGTCGGCGGCCTCAGCGGCTCGGGCAAGTCGAGCCTTGCCGCCGCACTCGCCCCGCATCTCGGAGCGCTGCCCGGTGCGCGCATCCTGTCGAGCGACCGGCTGCGCAAGGCGCATTTCGGGGTGGCGGCGCAGCATCGCCTCGCGCCCGAGGCCTATAGGCCCGAGGTGTCGCAGACCGTCTATGCGGCGATGAGGGCAGGCGCGGTGGCCGTGCTGGCCGCTGGCAGCGCCGTCATCGCCGACGCGGTCCACGCACGGCCCGGAGAGCGTGATGCTATGGAAGCGCTGGCCGGCGCGTCCGGCGTGCCCTTCTTCGGCGTCTGGCTGGACGTGCCCTCCGACCGGCTCAAGGCGCGCGTGGAGGCCCGGCGCGGTGATCCCTCGGACGCGACGGCTGCGACCGTCGAGACGCAACTGGGTTACGATCTCGGCGTCATCGGCTGGCATCGCTTCGATGCGGCGCGGCCGCAATGCGAACTGGCGGCGGAGATCGCCGCCCTGATTCAGGCGTAGCGGCGGCGGATCAGCAGGCTGGAGGCGACGGTGAGGATCAGCGTCGCCGTCATCAGGATGAACGACACCGCGCCGCCGAACGGCCAGTTGTTCTGCTGGGCGAAGGTGGAGAAGACCAGCGGACCCATGGTCTGGAACTTCGGCCCGCCGAGCAGCACCGGCGTCGCATAGGCGTTCATCGCCAGAATGAAGGTGAGGATGACGCCGGCGAGGATGCCGGGCAGCGCCAGCGGGAAGAGGACCCGCGTCGCCATGGTCATGGGCGGCGCGCCGAGGGAAAAGGCCGCCTCCTCGACATTGCGGTCGATGCCCTCGATGACGCTCTGCAGCGTCAGCACCATGAAGGGCAGGTTCACCGCGATGATGCCGATGACGACCGCCATCTCCGTGTACATGATCTCGATGGGCTCGGAGATGACGCCCATTCCCATCAGCGTCGAGTTGACGAAGCCGCGCGAGCCGAAGGCGACCATCCAGCCGGCGGCGCGCACCGCATTGCCGACGAAGAGCGGCAGCACGATCGCCATCACCAGCAGGTTCTTGAAGCGGGACTGGGAGCGCGCCAGCACATAGGCCAGCGGAAAGCCGAAGAGGAGGCAGAAGATGGTGCAGGCGACCGCGACGCGGATCGTGCGCCACAGCACCTGCAGGTAGAAGGGGTCGGTGAAGAACTTGACGTAGTTGTCGATGGTCAGGGCGTCGACCATCAACTGACCCGGAACGAAGGCGTTCAGGCTGTAGCGGAAGAGGATCGCGATCGGCACCATGAGGCCGATCGCGACGAAAATGGTGGCGGGCACGAGAAGGCCCGCCGCCGTCAGATTGCCGGGCTCGCCGACCGGTCGTTCGGATAGTGCCGCCATGGCGAGCCGATGCCCCCGATCAGGCCTTGAAGACCTTGTCCCACCACTCCTTCATCGCTGAATCGTTTTTGGCGAGGAATTCGTAGTTGAGGTCCTTCATCTTCTTGTTCTCGTCCTCGGTGAAGCCGATGCGCTTCATGAGGTCGGGGGCGACGACCGCATTGGTGACGGTCGGGGCGTAGCCCATGTCGATCGCGAAGTTCTCCTGGGCGCCCTTCTCCAGCATGGCGTCCATGTAGGCGTAGGCGCCGGCCTTGTTCGGCGCGTTCTTCGGGATCATGAAGCCGGAGACATAGGCCATGGTGCCCTCGCTGGGGGCGATGGACTCGACCGTGATGCCGGCGTTCTGCCACTGCACGGCGCGGGCCTTCCACATGAGACCGATGGTGATCTCCTCGGTCTTCAGCGCCTGCGCGAAGGCCTCGTTGGTCGGGTAGATGCGGGCGCCGCCGCGCTTGGCCGCCAGCAGCAGTTCCTTGCCCTTTTCCAGGTTCGTCATGTCGCCCGCGGCGGCGAGGCCGGCGGCAAGCATCACGTACTGGTACTGGATGTCGATGAAGCCGAGCTTGTTGCCGTACTTCGGATCGAAGGCGTCCTTGTAGGCGGTGGGCGCGGCGGTCACCAGCTTCGGGTTATAGACGACGACCTTGCCGGAGATGATGTGGCCGATGCCATAGGGATACTTGGCGATCGGGATGATGTTGCCGGCGTTCTTGAGCTTGGAATAGTCGATCGGCTCGGCGATGCCGGCGGCATTCATCTCGAACATCTGCGCGGCCGAGAGGCCCTGGATGTCGGTGGTGCCACGCGGCAGGCGGCGCTCGGCGACCATCTTGGCGCGACGCGGGGCGTCGGAGGCCTGGTCCTGGACGACCTCGAAGCCCTTGGGTTTGAGGAAGGGCTCCTCGACGTTCTTGCTCAGCAGGCGGGCGTAGTCGCCGCCCCAGGTGCCGACGACGACGCGGCCGGCGGCCTGGGCCGAGGCCGGGGTGAGGGCGCCGGAGGGCAGCAGCCCGCCTGCAGCGGCAAGGCCGAGGCCCTTCAGCGTGGTGCGCCGGTCAATTCCCTTGGTGAATTTGGTCATGTCGACTTCTCCCTTCTGGATTTCCCAGTTGGCGGCGGTGTGCCGCATGGTTCAGGCAGCCTCGCGCGGAAAGACGAGGCAGGCCGAGGCCGGCCAGCCGACCTCGATCGTGTCGCCGACAGCCGGAACGAGGCCATCGGCACGGTTGGGAATCTGGACGACGACGTGATCGGTGTCGTTCAGGTGGACATGCACGTCGAGAAGCGCGCCCAGATAGGACACGAAGCCGACCTTGCCGGAGGCATGGTTGTCGAGGCCCTGGGCCGCCGCCCCAAGCGTCAGGCGCTCCGGGCGCAGCGCGATGGTCGCCGGGCCGGTCGCCTCACCGGCGGCGCATGTCAGCATCAGCCCGCCATCGGAGCGGAATGATCCGGGGCCGGTCACGGCGCCGGAGATCATGGTGGAACGGCCGACGAAATCAGCCACGAAGAGATCGGCGGGCCGCTCGTAGAGGTCGGACTGGGTGCCGACCTGGCGCACCTTGCCGTCGGACATGACCACGAGCCGGTCGGCCATGGTCAGGGCCTCCTCCTGGTCGTGTGTCACCATCACCGTGGTCAGGCCGAGCTGCTGCTGAAGGGCGCGGATCTCGAGCCGCACCTCGAGGCGCAGCTTGGCATCGAGGTTGGAGAGCGGTTCGTCGAGGAGCAGCACGTCGGGGCGGATGACGAGGGCGCGGGCGAGGGCGACGCGCTGCTGCTGGCCGCCGGAGAGCTGGCGGGGGTAACGCTCGCCATAGCCTTCGAGACGGACGAGGCGCAGCGCCTCGGCGACGCGCGGGTCGCGCTCGGCCCTGTCCACCTTCCGCATGTCGAGGCCGAAGGCGACGTTCTCGTTGACCGTCATGTGCGGAAACAGCGCATAGCTCTGGAACACCAGGCCGGCATTGCGCTTCCACGGCGGCAGGGTGGTGATGTCCTTTTCGCCGATCCGGATCGACCCGCCGCTCGGGGGCACGAAGCCGGCGATCATCCTGAGGGTCGTCGTCTTGCCGCAGCCGGAGGGGCCGAGCAGCACGAGGAATTCGCCGTCCCGGACGTCGAGCGACACGGACTTGACCACGGCATTGTCGCCGTAGCGCTTGGTCAGACCGTCGAGGGTAAGGGAGGCCATGGATCAGACGACTCGGGCAAGTTTCACGTAGCGGTCGGTGATGACCATGGCGACCGCGATGAGAAGGATCTGGAGGACGGAGACGGCGGCGACCGTCGGGTCGATCTTCCATTCCAGATACTGGAGGATGGCGATCGGCAGGGTGATGCGGCCGGGTCCGACGAGGAACAGGCTCATCTCCAGATTGCCGAAGGAGGTCACGAAGCCGAACAGCGCCCCGGCAACGATACCGGGCCGGATTGCCGGCAGGGTCACCCGGAAGAAGGTCGTCCACTGGTTGGCGCCGAGGCTCTGGGCAGCCTCTTCCGCCGCCCGGTCGAGCCCGGTGAGGCTCGCCGTAACGAGGCGCACCGTCCACGGGATGACGAGCAGGGTGTGACCGGCAACGAGGCCGCCGACCGAGCCGAGGATGGGCAGGCCGGTGGCGATCTCCGTCTCGATCTGGAAAACGTAGATGGAGGTGCCCATGACGACGCCCGGCACCACCAGCGGCAGCAGCAGAAACTGGCTGAGGGCCGCGCTGCCGGCGAACTGCCGGCGGGCGAGGATGAGGCTCGCCGGCACGGCGATCAGCAGGCCGATGACGGTCGCGGCGACCGCCACCTGCAGGCTGGTCCAGAAGCCGGTGACGAAGTTGCGGTTGTCGGCGATGGCGCCGAACCACTTCACCGAATAGCCCTCCGGCGGAAAGGAGGGGATTTCCTGGGCGAAGAAGGCGAGCCAGGTGACGAAGATCAGCGGCAGCAGGATGAAGCCGAGCGTCAGGTAGGCCACCCCGTAGAGTGCCACCCGTCCCGCGAGGCGTCCGTCCATCGTCATGCCGCCGATCTCCTCATTCGGTGTCCGCCGATCAGTTCAGCTGGTTCTTGTGCATGCGGCCGCCCTGCATGATCAGGGCCAGATGCGCGCCCTGCTGGGTCAGCAGAGACAGGTCCTTCAGCGGATTGCCGTCGACCAGCACTGCGTCGGCATAGGCGCCGGCCTTCAGCGTGCCGATCTTGCCTTCCTTCCGGCAGAGCTTGGCGGCGTGCATCGTCGTCGAGCGGATCACCTCGATGGCGGGAAGGACGCGGCCGCGGATGACGAATTCCTCGGACTGGTGGCGGTGCATCTCGCCGAGCAGGTCGGAGCCGTAGGCCATGGTGAGCTTGGCCTTGTGCATGATCTCCAGGGACTTCATGCCGGCGATCTTCACGGTATCGACCTTGCCGACCGAGATCGGATCGAGGCCAAGGGCCGGCCCCTCGACGCCGAGGTATTCGTATGTGACCAGCGTCGGGCAGGCGATGGCGCCCTTCTCGGCAGCGAACTTGGCCGTCTTGGACTGGATCAGGTTGCAGTGTTCAAGGCTGTGGACGCCGCACTCGACGGCGCGGCGGATGGCCTCGTCCGTATAGAGGTGGGCGGCGACATAGGTGCCGGCGTTGCTCGCCTCCTCGACGGCGGCAATGATCTCATCGCGCGAGTAGCCGAGGAAGTGAATCGGATCGTTCGGCGAGGCGACGCCGCCATTGGCCATGATCTTGATGAAATGGGCGCCCTGCTTGATCTCCTCGCGGCAGGCCTGGCGAACCGCGTCGACACCGTCGGCGAGGCGGCCGAGGGAGCCGAGCGTGCGCGTCCAGGTCTCGGGGTCGCGGCGGTCGTAGCGCGAGCGCGAGTCGCCGTGGCCGCCAGTCTGGGACAGGGCCTTGCCGGGGATGATGAGACGAGGGGCCTCGATCAGGCCCTGCTCCTGCGCCTCGACGAGCGGATGGGTGGCGCCGCCGAGGTCTCGGACGGTGGTGAATCCGCGGTCGAGCATGCCCTTCATGATGCGGGCGGCGCGATAGGCGATCAGCGCGTCCGGCACCAGGGCGTTCTGGCCAATGTTGACCATGGTGGCGATGACATGGACGTGGCAGTCGATGAGGCCCGGCATCAGCGTGCGCTTGCCGCAGTTCACGATGGTGGCCTTGGAGGCCTTGATCGGCTTGTCGGAGAGTTCCCTGACCGTGTCGCCCTCGACGAGCATCTCGTAGCCCTCGACGAGGTCGTCGGAGATCGCCGGGTCGAGAAGGCGGAAGTTGCGGAACAGGGTCAGGCTCATGGTGCGGTCCTCACGCGGCAGGCTGTCCGTTCGCCTCCCTGACCCGCATTCGCAACATCTGTGGCTTGCGGCTGGAGCGACCAGCTTATCCTAAATTCAGCCAGTGCCGGAGCACCAGCGTTCTCTCGGCGCGCATCCGTGCATATTTTATACACATGCGCAAGACGGCGTCACGGAATGACCGCGACGCATTCGATCTCGATGTCGAAGGGCGCCGGCCAGGCCTTGATGCCGGCGCTGGTGCGGGCCGGAAACCCCTCGGGAAAACGCTGGCGATAGATGGCGTTGACCTCGCCCATCAGGGCCGGGTCGGTGATGAAGACGGTGGTCTTCACCGCCTGGGCGAGGGAGGAGCCGGCAAAGGCCAGCGTCACCTCCAGGGCGTCGAGCGCGGCGCGGGTCTGCGTCGCGATGTCGCCCTGGACGATGTCGCCCGTCCGGATGTCGACCGGCGGCATGCCGCAGGTGAAGAGGAGATCGCCGGCGCGCACCAGGGCCGATGTCGGCGCGCCGAGCCGGCGGATCGCCTCGGAGATGACGGGAACCTCGATGACCTGACGCTGCATGGACCTCGTCCGCAGGGGATTCTGGCTCACACAAGCGCGTCGCAACCGGAATGGCAACCGCCGCAGCCGCATCCGGGCGACGCGGCGCGTCGCCTCAGACGATGCGGCCCTTGCGGTCGCCCCAGTAGCGGTCGCGCAGCGCCTTCTTGTAGAGCTTGCCGGTCGGCAGGCGCGGCAGCTGATCCATGAAGTCGATGGAGCGCGGGCACTTCTGGATCGACAGGTGCTCCCGGCAGAAGGCGATCAGCTCGGCCTCCAGCACCGGACCCGGCTCGTGGCCCGGCATCGGCTGGACCACTGCCTTCACCTCCTCGCCGAAGTCGTCGTTGGGGACGCCGAAGACGGCCGCATCCGAGACCTTCGGATGGGTGATCAGCAGGTTCTCGCACTCCTGCGGATAGATGTTCACGCCGCCCGAGATGATCATGAAGGTCGAGCGGTCGGTGAGGTAGAGATAGCCCTCGTCGTCGACATAGCCGACGTCGCCGACGGTCGACATGGTGCCATCCGGCGAGCGCGAGGCCGCTGTGCGCTCCGGGTCGTTGAAATAGACGAAGGGATTGGCGGTCTTGAACCAGATTTCGCCCGGCTCGCCCTTCGGCGCCGGGTTCATGTCGGCGTCGAGAATGTGCAGGTCGCCCATCAGCACCTTGCCGACCGTGCCGCGGTGGGAGAGCCACTCATGGGAGTCGCAGGCGGTGAAGCCCATGGCCTCCGTCGCCCCGTAATACTCGTGGATGATCGGCCCCCACCACGCGATCATCTCCTCCTTCACCTGCGGCGGGCAGGGAGCGGCGGCGTGGACGGCGATCTCCAGCGAGGAGAGATCGTAACGGCTGCGCACCTCGATCGGCAGCTTCAGCATGCGGGAGAACATGGTCGGCACAAGCTGGCTGTGCGTGACCTTGTATTTCTCGATGAGGGCGAGATAGGCCTCCGGATCGAAGTGCTCCATGACGATCACGGTGGCGCCGCGCCGGATGGCGAGGCCGACGGCGGCCTGCGGCGCCGAATGGTAGAGCGGCGCCGGCGACAGGTAGATCATGTCGTCGCGGTACCGCCACAACTGGTCGAGGAACTTGTAGAGCGGCAGCGGCTCGGAGGGCGGGTTCTCCGGCAGCGGGCGGAGGATGCCCTTCGGGCGCCCCGTCGTACCGGAGGAATAGAGCATCGGCGTGCCGAGGCCCTCGTCGGCGATGGGCGTGGCCGGGAACGCGGCAACGGCGGTTGCGAAATCGGGGTGGGCCTTGTCCGCCGGATCGCCGTCGACGACGAGGCACAGCGTCACGTTCGGACACTGCTTCAGCGCCTGGAGTGCCACCTCCTTCTTGGACCGCGAGGTGATCAGCAGTTTCGATTCACTGTTGTTGAGGATGTAGGCGAGTTCGTCCGCCAGCAGGTAGGAGTTGATGCAGGTGTAGTAGAGACCCGTCCGTTCGCCGGCCGCGCAGGCCTCGAGATAGCGGGCGTTGTTCTCCATGAAGATGGCGAAGTGGTCGAGCCGCTGGAGGCCCTGGGCGCGGAGCAGATGGGCGAGGCGGTTCGCCCGCTCCTCGAACACCCGGTAGGGGACTGTCTCTCCGGTTCCCGCCATGATGAAGGCGGCGCGCGCTGGATGTGCTGCTGCGTGATGACCGGGATACATGCGCCTTGCCTGTCCGCGTGACGTTCAGTCCAGGAAGTGGGCGGCGCGGGTTTCCCCGCGCCGCCGGTTGCCTTCTCAGGAGGTGCTCTCGTTGGACAGCACGCCCCCGAACAGCTCGAAGCTGTTGCCCTTGACGCGCGCCATCTGGACGGACTGGATCGGATAGAAGTCCGTCGGGCTGGTGTTGACCTTGATGCCCGGCAGCAGCAGCGGCGCCTCGAAGTTCTTCAGGTTGGCCGCTTCCTTCATGACGTTCTCGCGCGTCAGGTTGTCGCCGGCCTGGCGCAGCGCCTGCAGGAGGGTGTGCGAGCACGAATACCCGTAGTTGTGGACGTCGTCCTTGAGGTTGGCGTTCGGCATGTACTTGGCCATGAAGGCCTTGAAGGCGACCACGTCCGGCGCCGCGTCCCACTGGGGATCGTTGACGTCCTTGCGGTAGAGCGCGAGGAGGATGCCCTGCGAGTTGTCGATGCCGGCGGGACCGAAGACGGTGCCGAAGGACGACGACACGTTGTTGAGGTAGTGAACCGGCTTCCAGGCGATCTCCGCCGCCTTCTTGATCGCCTGCGCCGCGAACTTCGGCGTGGTGATGTTGAAGAACACGTCGGCACCGGAGTTCTTCAGCTGGATCATCTGGCTGTCGACCGTCGGGTCGGTGACCTCGTAGGTCGAGAGCTGGACGATCTTGCGCTCGTTGGCCGCGCCGAGGCCCTGCTTGAAGCCGTTGAAGTAGTCCTTGCCGTAGTCGTCGTTCTGCATCAGCACGCCGATCTTGGCGTCCGGCTTGGTCGCCAGGATGTGCTTGGCGTAGATCGCGCCCTCCGTCACGTAGTCCGGCTGCCAGCCCATGGTCCAGGGGAACTGGCGCGGCTGGCCCCACTTCGAGGCGCCGGTGGCCACGAAGAGCTGCGGCACCTTGCGCTGGTTGAGGTAGCGCTGGATGGCCGTGTTGGACGGCGTGCCGAGCGGATTGAAGATGAAGAGGACCTTGTCCTCCTCGACCAGCTTGCGAACCATTTCCACCGCCTTGGGCGGCGAGTAGCCGTCGTCATAGGTGATGAAGTTGATCTTGCGGCCGTTGAGACCGCCGGCATCGTTGACCATCTTCATCACGGCCTCGTGGGTGCGGCCGATATTGCCGTAGGCCGAGGCGTTGCCCGAATAGGGCATGATGTTGCCGATCTTGATCTCGCTGTCGTTGGCGCCCTCGTCATAGCGCTTCTGGGCGATGGCGGGTGCGAAGACCGGGGTCACGGCCAGCGCGCCGAGGCCGGCGATCACTGTTCTGCGCTTCAGGTCAGTCATGGGTCTTTCCTCCGGGGTGGGTTGCGGCCTTTGGCGGCCGCCTGCTTGACCAGTGTCTGGATGCACTGTTTTCGTGTGGCGACAGGGCGATCATCCGCCCTGCCTTCGTTTGAGCCTCGCCCACAGTGCGGCGAGGCCCCCGGCGATGCCGCCGGGCATGACGTAAATCAGCACGATGAGCGTAATGCCGTAGAGCGTCCAGGGCTGCAGTTCGAGCGGCAGGTGGATCGCCTGCGTCAGCTTCTTCGTCATCGCGTCGGCATATTTCTCGATGAATTGGACAAAAATGCCGCCGATGACGGCGCCGGGCAGCGAGGCGACGCCGCCCACCACCGCCCCGACCAGGATCGCAATGGACAACTCGAAGCGGAAGCTGTCGGGTGAGACGAACTCGAAGATGATGGCGTGCAGCGCGCCGGCGACGCCGACATAGAGCGCCGAGATGCCGAACACCGTCGCCTTGTAGCGCGAGGTGTCGATGCCCATCGTGCCGGCGGCGAGCGTGTGGTCGCGGATCGCCACCATGGCGCGGCCCGGACGCGAGTTCAGCAGGTTGCGCGCCATCCAGAACATCGCCACGGCGACGATGAGGACGACCAGATACATCCACTGGTCGCCGGACAAAGGCAGGCCGAACGGCGCGTCCGGCTTCAGAAGATTGATGCCCATCACGCCGTTGGTCAGCGGCTCAAGGTGCTTGTACTTCAGCATCTGCGGCACGGCGATGGCGAGACCGAAGGTGGCGAGCGCCAGATAGTGGCCCTCCAGCCTGAGCGCCGGCAGGCCGAAGAGATAGCCGATGACGAAGCACATCAGCGCCGCCGCGGGCAGGGTCAGCCAGTAGTTGACCCCGTAGTGCTCGATCAGGATCGCCGCCGTATAGGCGCCGACGGCGAAGAAGGCGCCGTGACCGAGGGAGATCTGGCCGTTGAAGCCGGTCAGCAGGTTCAGGCCGAGCACCGCGATCGCATAGACGATCATCAGGCTGAGCTGGAGGAAGGTGAAGTTCGAGATGAAGCCCGACTTGCCGACGAGGAAGGGCAGGGCGGCGGCCAGCACCAGCAGGCCGGTGAGCAGGTAGCGCGTCAGGTTGCGCATGGGGTCCGCGGCGACGGGGCCGGTCGAGGTGATGGCGGTCACGGAGCTACACCCTCTTGACGGTGGTGCGGCCGAACAGGCCGGCGGGCTTCAGGGTGAGGATGGTGATGACGATGATGAGGGCCACCGTCAGCTTCTCGCCGTTGCCGACGATGTAGATGCCGAAGGTCTTCTCGGTGAGGTTGCCGAAATAGGCGACGAGGTTCTCCAGCACCCCGACCAGGAACCCGCCGAAGACCGCGCCTGCCGGATTGGAGATGCCGCCGACCAGCGCCCCGGCGAAGCCGTAGAGCAGGATGGAGGCCATCATGTTGGGCTCGAGATAGACGACCGGGGCGACCATAGCGCCGGCGACCGCGCCGACGGAGGCTGCCAGGCCCCAGCCGAGCGCCAGCATCCAGTCGACCTTGACGCCGACGAGCCGGGCGGAGACCGGGTTCTGCGCCGCCGCCCGCATGGCGAGGCCGAGCGGCGTGAAGCGGAAGAAGGCGAACAGCGCGAACAGCATCAGCAGGGAGACGACGATCATGCCGATCTGGTGCGACCCGATATAGCCGGAGCCGGCGAAGGTCACGGCCGGGAAGGGCGAGGGGAAGTTCTTGATCGTGTGGCTCCAGATGCCGCCCGCCAGCGAGTGGAAGATGGCCAGCAGCCCGATGAAGACGACGACGATCGACAGCACCGAGGCATTGTGCAGCGGTCTCAGGATGATCCTCTCGATCATCACCCCGAGGATGAAGGAGAAGAGGATGGTGAAGCCGAGCGCCGGCCAGAACGGCAAGCCCCACTGGATCAACTGCCAGCAGACATAGGTGGAGAACATCGCCATTTCGCCCTGGGCGAAGTTCAGGTGGTCGGTGGCGGTGAAGATCATCACCAGCGCCAGCGCCACCAGCGCGTAGATGGCGCCTGATGCGAGCCCCGATGCGATCTGCTGGATCAACTGTTCCATGCGTCGTCCTCTGTCCCCTGCTTCTTGGGCCTCAGTAGCCGAGGTAGGATTTGCGGATGCCCTCGTCGTTCTTCAGATCGGCCGACGGGCCGGCCATGACGACGGTGCCGGTCTCCAGCACGTAGGCGTTTTCGGCGAGGTTCAGGGCGAGGGCGGCGTTCTGCTCGACGAGCAGCATGGAGACGCCAGCCTCCTCGTTGATCCGCCGCATGATGTGGAAGATCTCCTGGACGATCAGCGGCGCAAGGCCGAAGGAGGGCTCGTCGAGGAGCATCAGGCGCGGCCCCAGCATCAGGGCGCGCGAGATGGCGAGCATCTGCTGCTCGCCGCCGGAGAGCGTGCCGGCCTGCTGGGCGAGGCGCTCCCGCAGCCGTGGAAAATAGGTGAAGACGAGTTCGAGGTCGCGCTTGACGCCCGACTTGTCGCGCCGGCCGTAGCTGGCGATCTTGAGGTTCTCCTCCACGGAGAGGCCGATGAAGGTGCCGCGCCCTTCGGGAACGTGGGCGACGCCGAGGCGGGTGATGTCCTCGGTCGCCATCCTGTCGATCGGCTGGCCGTCGAAGACGATGCTGCCCTCGCGGCGGACAAGGCCGCTGATGGCCCTCAGCGTCGTCGTCTTGCCGGCGCCATTGGCGCCGAGCAGCGTGGTGATACCGCCCTTGGCGAGGCTGAAGCTGAGCCCGTGCAGGGCCTCCGTCGCACCGTAATAGGCCCTGAGGCCGCTGATCTCCAGAAGAGGCGCCATGCGTCAGGCCCCCGTCCCGAGATAGGCGCGGATGACCTCGGGGTCGCGCTGGACCTCGGCCGGCGTCCCGTCGGCGATCTTCTTACCGAAGTCGATGGCGACCACCTTGTCCGACACGGACATGACCAGGCTCATGTGATGCTCCACCAGCAGCGTGGTGACCTTCTGGATCTCGACGACGCGGCGGATCTGCTCCTTCAGCACCTCGATCTCCTCGTGATTGAGACCGGCGGCGGGTTCGTCGAGGAGGAGAAGCTTCGGCCTTGCGGCCAGCGCGCGGGCAAGTTCGACGCGCTTGCGGATGGGAAAGGGCAGGGGGCCGGCGGGCAGGGCCGCGAAGGCCTCGAGACCCATGAAGGCGACGAGTTCGCGCGCCCGGTCCTCGATCGCCTTTTCCTCCGCCGCGACGCCGCTTGCCCGCAGCACCGAGCGCAGGAAGCCGGCATGGGTCTGGCTGTGGCAGCCGACCTTGACGTTGTCGAGCACCGACATGCGGTCGAACAGCGCGACGTTCTGGAAGGTGCGGCCCATGCCGATCGCGGCGATGGCATGCCGGGGCGCGTTCATGATCGAACGGCCCTGGAACAGGATGTCGCCCTCGTTGGGAATGTAGAGGCGGCTGAGGCAGTTGAAGAGCGTCGTCTTGCCGGCGCCGTTGGGGCCGATCAGGCCCACGACGTCACCGGCCATGACATCGAACGAGATGCCGTTCAGCGCGATAATGCCACCGAAGCGGACGGAAATGTCGCGCACCGCCAGGAGCGGTGTCTGGACGGATTCCGGATGTGCGTCGGCAAAGCCAACGGATGTCATTGGCCGTCATCCTCCCTGGAAGGCCGGCGCTTTTTGCGCTGCCATTATTGGCGTGGCCGTTATCGTTGACGACAGTGTGATCAGATATGCGGGGCGGCCGCAATGCCTGCCGCGGCGCTTTCTCGCCGTGCCGCGCCGCGGGACGTCGAGGCGCCGACCTCACCGGCAAGATACCCGGTAGGATAAAAAGAATGAAATCTCATTCCATTAGCCGAAATCGGCGGGCGAGATTTCGCCGCCACCCTCTTTCCAAAGACGGAGGCCATTTTCGACCATTCTGGATGCGTTTTCGCCCCGGTCCGCCTCATGTGGCGGCGGCCAGGACCCGGTTTCTGAGCGTCCCCAGCCCCGCGACCTCCAGTTCGATCACGTCGCCATGAGCCATGAAGCGGTCGTGCTCCAGGCCGCAGCCGCCATTGACCGTTCCCGAGCCGAAGACCTCTCCGGCATGCAGGGTCTCGGAGCGCGAGACATAGGCGATCATGTCCTCGAAGGAATGCAGCATCCCGGCGGTGCTGCTGTCGGTCCACACCTCGCCGTTGATACGGGCGACAGCCTTCAGGCCATAGGGATCGGGCATCTCGTCGGCGGTGAGGATGTAGGGGCCGAGGGCGTTGCCGGCGTCGAAGCTCTTGCCCTTGGCCGGCCCCAGCATGCCCTGCATCTCCGCAAGCTGCGCGTCGCGGGCGGAGAAGTCGTTGAAGATCGTATAGCCGAAGATGTGCCGGCCGGCCTCCGCGAGCGGGATGTTGGAGCCGCCGCCCCAGAGCACGGCGGCGAACTCCAGCTCGTAGTCCATCAGCTTCGAATAGGCCGGCCAGGTCACCTCGGCGTCCGGTCCGACGATGGAGAAGCGGTTGGTGAAATAGTAGATCGGACGGTCGAGATAGACCTGCGGTATCGCCTCCGCCGGCTTCAGGGCGCGGGCCGCGGCCTCGTCGCCCTTCGAGCGCGCGATGATCCGGCGCATGCCGACCGGGGCGTCGAGGATATGGCGGGGATAGACCGAGAAGTCGCGCACCTGCGGCGGGACCGGGATCGGCGCCCTGAGCCGGACGCGGGCCAGCGGCCGGGCGATGTCCTCGTCGATGCCGTGCCGGGCGATGAGCTCTCGCGCGCTGTCGAGCGCGCGCGGGCCGGCTTCGATCAGCGCCAGCATCGAACGGAAGGCCGTCGCCGGTACGTGGTCGCGATGGGCCGCGGTGGCCAGGTCGAGGACATGCTCGTCGCCCTCCGGCCCGACGATGGCGCCGAGGCGGTCGCGTCCGTGCGAGCCGACGAAAGTGACGAGTTTCATGGCCCTTACTCCTCGAAGATGGCGACCGCCCGGCAGAAGCCGGCAGAGGCCTTGTGAATCTTGAAGGGGAAGCAGGCGATGGTGAAGCCGGTCGCCGGCAACTGGTCGAGGTTGGTCATCTTCTCGATGTGGCCATAGGCGCGCACCATGCCGGCGCGGTGCCCCTCCCAGATGAGGGCGGCATCACCCGTCTCGGCATATTTGCGCGCCGTGTGGACGAAGGGCGCGTCCCAGCTCCAGGCATCGGTGCCGGTGATCCGGACGCCGCGGTCGGTGAGGTAGAGGGTCGCCTCGCGGCCCATGCCGCAGCCGCGGCCGACATAGTCCGGCTCGCCGTAGCGGGCGCCGGCCGCCGTGTTGACCACCACGATGTCGAGCGGCTGGAGCGTCACGCCGGTGCGCGCGAGTTCCGCCTCGACATCGGCAACGGTGGCGACGTAGCCGTCGGGGAAATGTCGGAAGTCGAGCTTCACGCCCCGCTGGAAGCACCAGTCGAGCGGCATCTCGTCGATGGTCCAGGCCGGCTTGCCGCCATCCGTCGTCGAGTGGAAGTGGTAGGGCGCGTCGAGATGGGTGCCGTTGTGGGTGGAGACGTTGAGCTGCTCCACGGCCCAACCTTCGCCGCCCGGCAGGTCGTCCTGCGTCAGGCCGGGAAAGAAGGGCAGGATTTGCGCCACAGACTGCTTGTGGTCGACATAGGTGATGGAGGGCAGGGCCGAGGGCGGGTCGGAGGCGATGTCGGCGCGCAGCGCCACGGACAGGTCGATGATGCGGCGTGGCATGGATGTCTCCTCAAGTCTCGGTATCGTGGGGCCAGAGGCCGGGTCCGCGTCGGGCGGCGAGGACCCTCAGGCCTGCCGCGGCGAAGGTGACGGCCCGCGATAGCATGGCGTCGGTGTCGTGATCGCTGGTCTGTCCGCCCGACAGCCGGTCGGCGCGCCCGGTCGGCGCCATCTGGGTCAGCGCCGCCCCGACGATGAAGAGATAGCCCCAGGTCGCATTGGCGCGGTCAAGGCCTGGAAGGGCCGTCATGAGGGCACCGATGAAACGCTCCGCCATGGCGTCATAGCTTCTGGCGACCAGGCCCTTCTGCCAGTCGCCCTCGGCGGCGCTGGTGGCGAGGATTAGGCTGGCGAAACGGCCGCCGCCGAGGTTCGGGTCATGGCCCGCCTCGACGGTCGGGCGCAGCAGCGCCTCGACGATGTCCTCCACTGCTGCCTGTCCGCGCGCCAGCATGGCGTCGAGACGCGCCAGCCTGATGCGGTTGATGGCGCTGGAGCGACGCGTGAACATGGCCTCGAACAGGCCTTCCTTGCTCTTGAAGTGGTAGTGCAGGAGCGCCTGGGCGACGCCTGCGGCCTCCGCGATGCCCCGCATCGAGGCTCCCTCGAAGCCCCGCCGGGCGAACTGGGCCTCGGCCGCGTCGAGAATGTCCTCGCGCGACGAGGGTCTGGCGGGTGGGCGAGATGCGGTTGCGGTCATGGGGTCCTAATCGTTCGATCAGTCAAGACCACCTGCTTCCTCCACTCAATATCCGCCGATCGGGGGAAGACGTCGTGAGCCAGTCGCTGCGCGGCACCGCCGCCTCCTGTTCGGGGGAATGTTCAAGGGCCAACCGCTGGGGCAGGCTCCTGTTCCTCAACGCTCACCCGGAGCCCCCATGTCCGTGCCCGACGCTTCGCCGATCCCGCTCAGAATGGTGAAGGCCAGCGGCATCGCCATGCGCATCGCCGAACTGGGCGACGGGCCGCTCGTTCTCTTCTGCCATGGCTGGCCGGAGGGCTGGGCCTCCTGGCGGCACCAGATGCGCGCGGTGGCGGCCGCCGGCTATCGCGCGGTAGCGCCCGACTTGCGTGGCTACGGCCACACCGACGCGCCGGCCGAGATCGAGCGCTATTCGATCCTCGACCTCGTCGCCGACCAGGTGGAACTGGTGAAGGTGCTCGGAGCGGGCAGCGCCGTCATCGTCGGCCACGACTGGGGTGCGCCGGTCGCCTGGCACTGTGCACTGTTGCGCCCGGACATCTTTCGCGCCGTGGTCGGCATGAGCGTGCCGTGGACGCCGCCGGCCTACACGGACCTGCTGACGGCGCTGGAGAAGCTCGGCATCCGCGACTTCTACATGCAGTATTTCCAGGCGCCGGGCGTCGCCGATGCCGAACTCGACCGCGACCCCGAGGAGAGCCTGAAGCGCATCTATTTCGACGGGTTCGGTGACCGCGCGGGTCGACGCAAGTCGATGATCCGGCTGAAAACGCCCGGTGGCATCTACGCCAACACCGATCCGCCCGGCGATCTGCCGCACTGGCTGCCCCCGGAGCACATGGCCTATCTCGCGGGGCAGTTCGCCCATTCGGGTTTTCGCGGCGGGCTCAACTGGTATCGCAACCTCAGGCGCAACGCCGCGCTGATGGCGCCATGGCGCGGCCAGCCGATCCGCCAGCCCTCGCTGTTCATTGCCGGGACGCAGGACGGGGTGATGCATTTCCCCGCCTCGAAGGCGCAGATCGACGCCTATCCGACGACCCTTCCGGGGTGCCGGGGCGTCCACCTCATCGACGGTGCGGGGCACTGGATCCAGCAGGAGCGCGCCGACGAGGTCAGCGCGCTTCTCCTGCGGTTCCTTGCAGGGCTTGGTCGGTAGATCTTGGCGGCGCCAAAGCGCACTTGGGAAACTATCGTCATGCCCGGGCTTGTCCCGGGCATCCACGAATTCTCGAAGGGCGGTGGTCAAGCCGTGGATGCCCGGGACAAGCCCGGGCATGACGGTTGAGGCGGTGCAGTTGGCGACGGAGCCTTCCTCGCGGCCGTCAGCGCTGCGGCACCAGCCGTTCCTTGCCGACGCCTTCCTGGCCCGCGATGGTCCAGGTGCCGTTCAGCGTGCCGTCCTCCTCGATGCGATAGACGACGAGGCCGATGGCGTTGCCGAGGCGATAGGCGGCGGAGAGCACGTTGCCCTGCCGCATGCAGAACCCTTGCGTCGGCGGCGTGTTGGGGATGGCCCAGCGGATGCCGCAGTTGCCGCCGGCGGTGCCGGTGATCTCGGCGACACCGCGATAGCCCGAGCCGTTGGCGTTGTCGCCGATGACCTGGTAGCGGCCGGTGAGCTGCTGCGCGCCGGCGCTGGCGACAGTGGCGGCGAGAAGGGCCGCGGCGGCGGCGAAGCGTAAGATCGTCATGGTCGGATCCCCCTGAGTGCATCGAGGCCCTGCGGCCTTCGCGGGCACATTCCGCGATCATTATCGCGCGACTGTGTCGTAACGTCACCTCGGGAAATTTCCGCGTCTCGGCTTGCGGCGAAGCCCCCGGCCGGCTATCTCGCCGCTATTCCATCGACATCCACTGCGATGCGGCGCTGCGCCTGCCGGCGCGCCCGAGACCACAAGGACGCCGTCCACCATGGCCCGCCAGTTCGCCTATCACATGTCCGGCCTGACCAAGGCTTACCCGAACGGCAAGAAGGTGCTGGAGAACGTCCACCTGTCCTTCTACCCGGACGCCAAGATCGGCGTTCTCGGCGTCAACGGCGCCGGCAAGTCGACGCTGCTGCGCATCATGGCCGGGATGGACACGGAATATACCGGCGAGGCCTGGGCCGCCGAGGGCGTGCGCGTCGGCTACCTGCCGCAGGAGCCGCAGCTCGATACCAGCCTCAATGTCCGCGAGAACGTCATGCTCGGCGTCGCCAAGAAGAAGGCGATCCTCGACCGCTACAACGAACTCGCCATGAACTACTCCGACGAGAGCGCCGACGAGATGGCGAAGCTCCAGGACGAGATCGAGGCGCAGGGCCTGTGGGACCTCGACAGCCAGGTCGACCAGGCCATGGACGCGCTCATCTGCCCGCCGGATGACTGGGCCGTGGACAAGCTCTCGGGCGGCGAGAAGCGCCGCGTGGCGCTCTGCCGTCTGCTGCTCGACCAGCCGGAAGTGCTGCTGCTCGACGAGCCGACCAACCACCTCGACGCCGAGACCACCGCCTGGCTCGAAGGACATCTGCGCAGCTATCCCGGCGCCATCCTGATCGTCACCCACGACCGCTACTTCCTCGACAACGTCACCGGCTGGATTCTCGAGCTCGACCGCGGCAAGGGCATTCCCTACGAGGGAAATTATTCGTCCTGGCTGCAGCAGAAGCAGAAGCGCCTCGTGCAGGAAGGCCGCGAGGAGGAGACGCGCCTCAAGGCGCTGCAGCGCGAGGCCGAGTGGATGGGCTCCTCCCCCAAGGCGCGCCAGGCCAAGAACAAGGCGCGCATCCAGCGCTACGACGATCTGGTCAAGAAGGCCGCCGAGGCCGGCCCGACCACGGCGCAGATCATCATCCCGATCGCCGAGCGCCTCGGCAACAACGTCATCGAGTTCAAGAACCTGTCGAAGGCCTTCGGCGACAAGCTGCTGATCGACGACCTGTCGTTCCGCCTGCCGCCGGGCGGCATCGTCGGCGTCATCGGCCCGAACGGCGCCGGCAAGACGACCCTGTTCCGCATGATCGCCGGCCAGGAACAGCCCGATGCCGGCGAGATCATCATCGCCGACAACGTCAAGCTCGGCTATGTCGACCAGTCGCGCGACACGCTCGCCGATGGCAAGACCGTCTATGAGGAAATCTCCGGCGGCAACGAGATCCTCTATCTCGGTAAGCGCGAGATCAACGCGCGCGCCTATTGCGGCGCCTTCAACTTCAAGGGCGGCGACCAGCAGAAGAAGGTCGGGCAGCTCTCCGGCGGCGAGCGCAACCGCGTGCATCTCGCCAAGATCCTGCAGCGCGGCGCCAACGTGCTCATGCTCGACGAGCCGACCAACGACCTCGACGTCGATACGCTGCGCGCGCTCGAGGAGGCGCTGGAGGATTATGCCGGCTGCGCCGTCATCATCAGCCATGACCGCATGTTCCTCGACCGCATCGCGACCCACATCCTCGCCTTCGAGGGCGACAGCCACGTCGAGTGGTTCGAGGGCAACTTCCAGGACTACGAGGAGGACAAGAAGCGCCGCCTCGGCACGGATTCGACCATTCCGAAGCGCATCCAGTACAAGAAGTTCGCGCGGTAGGGGCACACGGGGCGAACCCCGTACGCAAGCGATCAGGCGGGAGGAGAAGCCCTCACTCCTCCACCAGATCCGCGGCGGCGAGCCAGAACACCTCGCCCTCGCTCTCCTCCGAATCGAGCCAGAGGAAGGGCAGGTCGTACTCTTCTTCCAGGATGTCGCGTCCGGTGCCGATCTCGCAGAGGAGTCCGCCCTCGGTGGTGAGATGATCGCCCGCTTCGGCGAGGATGCGGCGGACGATGTCGAGCCCGTCCGCCCCGCCGAGATGGGCCATGACCGGCTCGGCCCGGTATTCGGCCGGGAAGGCGTCGACCTCGGCCTGAGCCACATAGGGCGGGTTGGCGACAATGAGGTCGTAGCGGCGGCCGGCGACGGGCTTGAACAGGTCGCCGGCGAGAAGGCGAACGCGGTCGGCCATGTCGTGGTCGGCGACGTTCAGCTTCGCCACCTCCAGCGCCTCCTTCGACAGGTCGACCGCATCGACGGCGGCGTTCGGATAGGCCATGGCGGCGAGGATGGCGAGGCAGCCGGAGCCGGTGCAGAGGTCCAGCACGTGCGAGACCTCGAACGGATCGGGAATGGGGCCGGAGCCCCCCTGCGCCAGCGCGCCGGTCATCATCATCTCGCCCAGATAGGAGCGCGGTACGATGACGCGTTCGTCGACGCGGAAGGCGATGCCCTGAATATAGGCCTTGCCGACGAGATAGGGGGCCGGCTTGCGGGTGGCGATGCGCGCCTCGATGAGCCCGAGCAGCCGCTCGCGCTCGGGTCGCGTCAGGCGCGCCTCCAGCCAAGGGGCGAGTTCGTCGATCGGCAGCGACAGGCCTTCCAGCATCAGGAAGGCCGCCTCGTCCAGCGCCGTGGTTGTCCCGTGGCCGTAGGTGAGCCTGGCCTGGGCGAAGCGCGAGACGGCGTAGCGGACGAAATCGCGCAGCGTCAGCAGTTCGTCGACGGGGGAAGGCGGCTGGGCCATGGGGTGCGTCATCCGTAAAAGGCGAGGCGGGCGGCCCCCGGCCGTGCTAGCGGCTCACCGGGGACGGTTCAAGCCCGGGCGGTCAAGGGCCATGCCGCAATGCCGAAAAGTTGCGCCGGAGCGCGTCCGGCCTGCCTTGGCATTGCCCAAGTCCGGGGCGATGGTCGCCTTGCGGATCAACGGGTTCGCAGGCATTGTGCCGCCATGTTCGCCGGCCCGGAAGGC
The DNA here is from genome assembly GCF_053471285.1 of Phreatobacter aquiterrae. Classification (NCBI taxonomy): domain Bacteria; kingdom Pseudomonadati; phylum Pseudomonadota; class Alphaproteobacteria; order Hyphomicrobiales; family Phreatobacteraceae; genus Phreatobacter; species Phreatobacter aquiterrae. Next base: position 125,348 of record NZ_JBJPHW010000009.1, read on the forward strand.
GCGGATCGCGCCGCGGTGCCGATTTTCCCTCACGGGATGACGAGAGAGCGATTGTGACCTTCAGGACCTCGTTTCGCGCGCTTGCGCTTGCCGTCGGCCTCGCCGCCGGCTTCGTTCCGGTCGCTCAGGCGCAGGGGCGCGCCGTCACCTTCGAGCCGCTCGGCGCGACGCCGGCCTACCGCGATGCGCTGCGCGTGTCGGTCTATGGCAACGTTCTGGCCGCGCGGCTGGCTTCAAACGTGCGTGATACCGCGGCGGCCTCGGTCTTCTGGCGCGCCGCCCTGCGCCAGGACCCGCGCAACAACGAGATCCTCGAGCGCGCCTTCGTCACCACCCTCGCCGACGGCAATGTCGACGAGGCCGTGCCGCTCGCCGAGCGCCTGATCCAGATCGACCGCGGTCACCGACTGGCGCGCCTGGCGCTCGCCATGCGCGCGCTGAAGAGCCGCCAGTTCCAGATGGCGCGGACGCATCTGACCGCCGCGCCGCGGGCCAATGCCGACCTCACCTCCGCACTGCTCATCGCCTGGACCCATCTTGGCTCCGGCGACCCGCAGGCCGGCATCGCCGCCCTCGACCGGCTGACCGGCGCCGACTGGTACAATCTGTTCAAGAATTTCCATGCCGGCCTCATCCTCGATGCCGCCGGCCGCCGCGCCGATGCCGGCAAGCGGCTCGAAGAGGCCTATAAGCAGGATCCGACCATCCTCAGGATCGTCGACGCCTATGGCCGCTGGGCCTCCCGCGCCAAGTCCGCGGCCGATGCGCAGCAGATCTTCGCCGCCTATGACAAGGTCATCCCGAACCACCCGATCATCGCCGCGGCCCAGCAGCGCCTGAACGAGCCGGGCGCCAGCCTGCCGGTGCTGGTGCGCACCTCGCAGGGCGGCGCGGCGGAGGTGCTCTACGGGCTCGGCTCCGCCCTGTCGCGGCAGGGCGGCGAGGACCTGGCGATGATCTATCTCCAGCTCGCCCGCTGGCTCGACCCCCAGCTCGACATGGCGGTGCTGTCGCTCGCCGACCTCTACGAGTACATGAAGCTGCCGCGCCGGGCGATCACCGTCTTCGAGGCCATGCCGGAGAGTTCGCCGCTCTACCGCAACGCCCAGATCCAGCGCGCCCTGAACCTCGAGCAGATCGACAAGACCGACGAGGCCCGCAAGGCCCTCGGCGATCTCATCGCCAAGAACCCCCAGGACCTCGAGGCCCTGCAGGCGCTCGGCAACATCCAGCGCTCCCGCAAATTGTTTGCGGAAGCCGCCGAGACTTATTCGAAGGCGCTCGCCCTCGTCCGCGATCCCGGTCCCCAGCACTGGATCTACTTCTACTTCCGCGGCATCGCCTATGAGCGCACCAAGCAGTGGCCGAAGGCGGAAGCGGACCTGAAGAAGGCGCTCGAACTGATCCCCGAGAACAATGCGCGGGGCCGGGCGCAGGTGCTGAACTATCTCGGCTATTCCTGGGTCGACCAGGGCATCAACCTCGAGGAAGGCCTTGCCCATGTCCGCAAGGCGGTCGAGCTGACGCCCGAGGACGGCTACATCGTCGACAGCCTCGGCTGGGCCTATTTCCGCATGGGCCGCTTCGAGGAAGCCGTGGTGGAGCTGGAGCGGGCCATCGAGCTCAAGCCCGAGGACCCGGTGATCAACGATCACCTGGGCGATGCCTACTGGCGCGCCGGCCGGCAGCTGGAAGCCCGCTTCCAGTGGAACCATGCCCGCGACCTGAAGCCGGAGCCGGACGACCTGCCGCGCATCCTCGACAAGATCGCCAACGGCCTGACCGACAACCCGGTGCAGACCACCCGCAACACCGGCGAGCCGCCGGCTCCGAAGCCCAACTGACGCTGGTGCCGGCCCTCTCGTGATGCCTGCTCACGTCGCGCGGGCCCCCGCCAAGGTCAACCTGACGCTCGCCGTCCGCGGACGGCGGGACGACGGCTATCATGACCTCGAGAGCCTCGTCGTCTTCGCCGCCGCTGGCGACGAGGTCCGCTTCGCGCCGGGCGGGGAGGGCTATCGCCTCGACGTCCGGGGTGCGACCGCGACCGCGGCCGGGCCGGTGGCCGATAATCTCATCCTCAAGGCTGCGCGCCTGCTGGCGGCACGGGTTCCGGGGCTGCCCGGAGGCACCTTCACGCTGGTGAAGCGCCTGCCTGTCGCGGCCGGGCTCGGCGGCGGGTCGTCGGATGCCGCTGCGGCGCTACGTCTTCTCGGCCATGCAGGCGGCCTTGCCCCGGACGATCCGCGGCTGATGGAGGCCGCGCGCCTGACGGGGTCCGACGTGCCCGTCTGCCTCGCGCCGCAGAGCCGCTTCATGCGCGGCACGGGCCATGACCTCGGCGCGCCGCTCAAGCTGCCGCGTCTTCCCGCCCTGCTGGTCAATCCGGGTGTGGCGGTGACGACCCCGGAGGTCTTCCGCAGGCTCGGCCTCAAGGCCGGCGCGGGCATCGGCGGCGATCCGGCCGCGGTCATCGAGGCCATGGGCCCGCCGCGCCGGGACGATCTCGTCGCGCTGCTCGCGACCTCCCGCAACGATCTGGAGGCTCCCGCGCTTGCGCTCGCGCCGGTCATCGGCGCGGTCTTGGCCGAACTCAGGGCCGAGCCAGCCTGCCGCCTTGCGCGCATGTCGGGTTCAGGCGCGACGGTGTTCGGCCTGTTCGACACATGCCGCGCCGCAGCCGCGGCGGGGAAGAGGCTCGCCGGCCGCCATCCGGACTGGTGGGTGAAGCCGACCATGCTGGGGGCCTGACGAGGCGCCCTGCATCCGGCAACTGCGTCCTTCGAGGCTCGCCTCCGGACGATGCTGGCGCATCGCCGGGGGCTCGCACCTCAGGATGAGGAGGTTGGTGATTGGCACTCCGGTATTGCGGGAGCCGCAACCTCGGCGCTTCATCCGACCCTGATGCGGGCCTCCCAATTCCCTCTTCCTGAGGTGCGAGCCTGAAAGGCGAGCCTCGAAGGACGCACTTCCGTCGTGCAACTCGCCTCGAGGGCACCAGAACGCCGGCGCTCACCCCTCCCGGTAGCGCCGCCAGCCTGCCGCCCGGAGTTCGCAGGCCGGGCAGGCGCCGCAGCCGAAGCCCCAGTCGTGGTCGTGCGTGCGGTCGCCGAGATAGCAGGAGTGCGAGTCCCGCCGGATCAGCTCCACCAGCGGCGCGCCGCCGAGCCGTTCCGCCATCGCCCAGGTCTCGGCCTTGTCGATGAACATGAGCGGCGTGTGCAGCACGAAGCGGCGGTCCATGCCGAGGTTCAGCGCCACCTGCAGCGCCTTGATCGTGTCGTCGCGGCAGTCGGGATAGCCGGAATAGTCGGTCTCGCACATGCCGGCGACGATGTGCCTGAGGCCGCGGCGATAGGCCAACGCCGCGGCGAAGGTGAGGAAGACCAGGTTGCGGCCCGGCACGAAGGTGTTGGGCAGGCCTTCCGCGGTCATGGCGATGGCGACATCGCGCGTCAGCGCCGTGTCAGACACCTCGCCGAGAACGCCGAGGTCGAGCGTGTGGTCCGGCCCGAGGCGGGTGGCCCAATTGGCGTTCTGCGCGGCGAGCCCGCTGCGGATGGTCTCCCGGCAGGCCAGCTCGACGGCATGGCGCTGGCCGTAATCGAAGCCGAGCGTCTCCACCTGCGGGAAGCGGTCGAGCGCCCAGGCGAGGCAGGTGGCCGAATCCTGGCCGCCCGAGAACAGGACGAGCGCGCCGTCACCGGCTGTCGACGGCTCCATGACCGGTTCCTCAGTGGGCGCGGGCGATGCAGAAATCGACCGCCTGGACGAGGGCGTCCTTCAGGGCGCAGTCGGGGAACAGGCCGAGGGCGTCCTTGGCCATGTCGCCATAGTGGCGGGCGCGCTCGATGGTGTCTGCCAGCGCACCGTGGCGGGCCATGAGGCCGATGGCGGTCTCGAGGTCGCCCTCGGCGATGGCGCCGTCGACCAGCACCTTCTTCCAGAAGGCGCGCTCGGCCTCGGTGCCGCGCCGGAAGGCCAGCACCACCGGCAGGGTGATCTTGCCCTCGCGGAAGTCGTCGCCGGTATTCTTGCCGAGCTTCTGCGCCTTGCCGCCGTAGTCGAGGGCGTCGTCGACGAGCTGGAAGGCGATGCCGAGATTCATGCCGTAGGCGCGGGCGGCGGCCTGTTCGGCCTTCGGGCGGTCGGCGATGACCGGGCCGACCTCGCAGGCCGCGGCGAAGAGCTCGGCCGTCTTGCCGCGGATGACCGCGAGGTACTCGTCCTCGGTGGTCGCGGTGTTCTTGGCGGCGGCGAGCTGCATCACCTCGCCCTCGGCGATGACGGCGGCGGCCGTGGACAGGATGTCGAGGGCGCGCAGCGAGCCGACCTCCACCATCATCTTGAAGGCCTGTCCGAGCAGGAAGTCGCCGACCAGCACGGACGCCTCGTTGCCCCAGACCATGCGGGCGGCCGGCTTGCCGCGGCGCATGTCGCTCTCGTCGACGACGTCGTCATGCAGCAGCGTCGCCGTGTGCATGAACTCCACCGCCGCGGCGAGCTTCACGTGGCCCTCGCCCTGGTAGCCGGAGAGGGCGGCGGTCGACAGGGTGAGCATGGGGCGCAGGCGCTTGCCGCCGGAGGAGATGAGATGGTTCGCCACCTCCGGGATCATCGTGACTTCCGAGCCGGTGCGCGACAGGATCATGGCGTTGACCCGTTCCATGTCGGACCGGGTGGCATTGACCAGGGCCTCGATCGAAGCGCGATCCTTCTCGAAAGGGACGACGACTGCCACGCCATGCTCCACTGCCGCTCCGCCGGATGCGGCGGAAAGTCGGGGCGACCATAAGGGCATGGCGTGGTCTTCTCAAGCAGAGCCGGATTCGCGAAAGGTCGCAGCCGGCGTCATCCGACGACCAGAGGAGATGTCGTGGACGAGATCATCCGCACCCACGATCCCGTGCTGGTCAGCGCCGTCGAGGCGCTGCTGGAGGGGGAGGGCGTCACCGTATTCGTTGCCGACCGGCACGTCTCCGCCATCGAGGCGCGGATCGCCGCCTTTCCGCTGCGCGTGCTGGTGCCCTCCGACGAGGCGGATCGCGCCCGCCGGCTGATTCGCGAGGCCGGCTGGGGCGCCGATCTCCGCGCGACTGATCCATGACAAACGCGCCTTCCGGAACGGAACTTGCGGGTTTCGCTCGTCACCCGAACCATGCAACAAGTTGCATATGACCGTTCTCGCTCCTCCCTCTCTCGACGTGACCGCCGACACCGTCCTCGGCGGACGGGTGCATCTGGCCCAGCCGCGCATCGGCCACCGGGCCGGCCACGACGCCGTGCTGCTGGCCGCCGCCGTGCCGGCCGCGGCAGGCGACCGGGTGCTCGATCTCGGCTCGGGCGTCGGCACGGCGGCCTTCTGCCTCGCGGCGCGCGTGCCGGTCGGCTATCTCACCCTCGTCGAGATCGATCCGGAACTTGCCGCGCTCGCCGAGCAAAACGCCGCGGCCAACGGCCTCGGCAACCGCACCCGCGTCCTCGTCATGGATGCGCTGACGCGCGGGGCGCCGCGCGAAAAGGCGGGCCTCATCGTCGGCGCCATCGACCGGGTGATGACCAATCCGCCGTTCCACGACGCGCCGCGCCATCGCGGCTCTCCGGGCGCGGCCCGGCGCCTCGCCCATTCCGGCGGCGACGACATGCTCGCCGGCTTCCTGCGCACAGCGGTGGCGGTGCTGCGTCCGGGCGGCACGGTGACGCTGATCCATCGCGCCGACCGGCCCGAGGCGCTGATCGCCGCCATGAAGGGCCGCTTCGGCGGCATCACCCTGCGCCCCATCCATCCGAAGCCCGGCGCACCCGCCGTGCGGCTCATCGCCACCGGCACCAAGGGCTCGCGCGCGCCGACCGCCATCCTGCCCGGCCTCGTGCTGCAGGACGTCGAGGGAAGGCCGACCCCGGAGGCGGAGGCGGTGCTGCGCGAGGGGCAGGGGCTGTAGCGGATGAAATGGCGCGCGCTGCTGATTGCCGTCGTGGCCCTGGCCGTCATTCTGCCGAACCGGCCGGCTCGGGTCTTCGCCCAGCCGGCGCAGCCCTATCTCCATGACATACTGCGACGGCCGGTGTTCAAGGAAAGCTGGGACCGGCTCTTCCGCCGCAACCGCAACATCGACCGGTGGGTGCATGTGTTCAGCGGAGGCGGTCCGGGTGTTGCCGGCCCCGCCGAGCCGGTGACGGCAGGGGGCCGGTCCTATCTGTCGACCGATGTCTGCAAGCCGCATGACTGTGCTGACAATCAGCTCTTCGTTCTCTTCACGGTAGATGGCACGCAAGCCTGGGCGGCGTTGCGCCACAAGGATTTCGTCCAGTGGCTCGGAAATCCCGGCCCGGCCGAGCGCGGCCTGCTGGAGCGACGCCTCGCCCGCTGATCGAGGGCTTCAGCCCTCGATCTTCGAGAAGTCGGCCACCGTGGCGGTGGCGGCGCGCAACTCATTGAGAATCTTCAGCCGGTTCTCGCGCAGCGCGGGGTCCTCGGCATTGACCGTCACCTTGTCGAAGAAGGCGTCGACCGCAGGCCGCAGCTCGGCGAGGGCCATCATCGCGCCGGCATAGTCCTCACGCGCCACGTGGTCGCGGGCGTGGGCGCTGGCCGACTGCAGCAGGGCGAAGAGCGCCCGCTCCTCCGGTTCGCCCCTGTCGTGGACGAGGGCGGCGTCGGGTGCGCCGTCAAAGGCGCGGCCGTCCTTCTTCTCCTCGATGCGCAGGATGTTCATGGCGCGCTTGGTGCCGGCGAGGAGGTTCCTGCCATCCTCGGTGCCGAGCAGGGCGGCGAGCGCCTCGACGCGACGGACGACGAGCAGCAGGTCGTCATTGCCCTCGCCGGAGGCCAGCACGGCATCGACGAGGTCGTGGCGCTGGCCCTGGTCGCGGAGCAGGACCTTCAGGCGGTCGTGGAAGAAGGAGAGGAGGTCGGCGGGCAAACCTTGAGCGATTGGAGCGATCTCGATCTCGTCAAACTTCTCTTGCAGCTCGCCTTCCCGGTCGGGGACACCCCATGCCAACTGCTTCTTATCCCCATACCGGAAATTAATCTCGATAGTGAGCCCGGAATCGAAAAGGCCATTATTGATTGCGCTTTCGACGACCCATGCATATGGATTGTCTTGAATAAAAGGGAAATTGAACGGGACGATTTTGGTCTCCCCATCAATAATCCGAGGATGCTTTATTGCAATTTCTCGCTCTTCAGTGCCGACAATGCGTTTGACTTCGATCTTTTTCAGTTCAATCTGTGCCTCGCGTATTAGCGCAGTTAGCGGCAGCATCACTCGATTTGCTTCCGCCAACCTGATCACGCCAAGCGCCGCGCGCCTCAGCGCGAACGGGTCCTTCGACCCTGTCGGCTTCTCGTCGATCGCCCAGAAGCCCACCAGCGTGTCCAGCTTGTCGGCCAGCGCCACGGCCACGGCCACCCTGTCGGTCGGCACGCGGTCGCTCGGCCCCTGCGGCTTGTAGTGGTCCTCGATGGCCGCCGCGACGCTTTCATGCTCGCCCTGGAGCAGCGCGTATTTCCGGCCCATCAGGCCCTGCACCTCCGGAAACTCGCCGACGACCTCGGTCATCAGGTCGGCTTTCGCCAGTTCCGCCGCGCGCTCGGCGAGGTCCGGGTCGGCTGACACCAGCGGCGCGATGTGGCGGGCGAGGGCCTTGATCCGCTCGACCCGCTCGCCTTGCGTGCCGAGCTTCTCGTGGAAGACGACGTTGAGGGCGCGCAGCTTCGCCATGCGCTGGTCGAGCGGCTTGTCCGCCGCCGTCTCGAAATCCGGCAGCGGCTTCTGGTCGGTCTCCCAGAAATAGAGCGCGTCCGACAGGCGGGCGCGTATGACGCGCTCGTTGCCGGCGACGATGGCCTTGCCGCCGTCGCTCGCCTCGAGGTTCGCGGTGAGCACGAAGCGGTTGGCGAGGCGCCCGGTCTTCGGGTCGCGGACCACGAAGCACTTCTGGTTGGCGCGGATGGTGGCGCGGATCACCTCGTCGGGGATGGCGAGAAAGGCCTCCTCGAAGGAGCCCATCAGCACGACCGGCCATTCGACGAGCCCGGCCACCTCGTTCGCCAGGCCCTCGTCCTCCACCAGCTCGAACCCTCGAGCGAAGCAGAGGTTACGGGCGTCCGCGAGGATGCGGCGCTTGCGCTCCTCGGGGTCGGCGACGACGAAGGCTTTTTCCAGGCTCGTCAGGTAGTCGTCCATGCGCCTGACGCGGAAGGTCGCCGGCGCCATGAAGCGGTGGCCGCGCGTGGTGTCGCCGGAGACGATGCCATCGACGGCGAAAGGGATGACCTCGGGGTCCTCGGTCTCGGGACCGAAGGTGCAGAGGATCGACTGCAGCGGGCGCACCCAGCGCAGCGACGCCGTCGAGACGGAAGCTTCGCCCCAGCGCATCGACTTCGGCCAGGGGAAGGCGCGGATGATCTCCGGCACGATCTCGGCGATGACCTCCGGCGTCGGGCGTCCCGGCCGGTTGATCACTGCGATGTAGCTGTCGCCCTTCTTCGGGTCCGACTGGATGGTGGCCTCGTCGATGGAGGCAAGGCCGGCGCTCTTCAGGAAGCCCTGGATGGCGGCCTCCGGCGCGCCGACGCGCGGGCCCTTGCGCTCTTCCCTGACGTCGGGCGAGGCGGCGGGCAGACCATGCACGGACAAGGCGATGCGGCGCGGCGTGACGACGGTGCGGGCGCCCTCGTAGAGGCAGCCCTTCGCCACGAGGGCGTCGGTCACTGCCTTCTTCAGATGGGCGGCGGCGTCCGCCTGCATGCGGGCGGGGATCTCTTCGGAGAGCAGTTCGAGGAGAAGGTCGGGCATGTCACTCACGCATCTGGAAGAGCTGCGACAGCACCCAGGCGATGTCGCCGCTCGCCCCGGAGACGTCGTCGATGAGCCAGCGGCCGTTCACCAGCGCGAGGTCGTAGGTGATGTCCTGCGTCTCCGGCTGGTCGGCGAAGATCTTCAGCGTGACCGTCACCTTCGCCTTGCTCTCGCCGCGCGAGACGAGCCGATAGCGGTTGCGGGACTGGTAGTTGTCGTCATGGTCCTGGCAGCCGCAGGCGAAGGCGAAGTCGAGGCCGGGCATCGGCCCCTCGGCAGTGGCGCCGCGGCGCTTCTGCGCTTCGTAGAGACGGCGCAGGCGCGGCGACATGAAGGGCTCCACCGGGGCGCGTTCCGGCTTGGCGTAGAAGGCGCGCAGTGCCGCGACCGGGTCGGGGCCGGGCGCCTGCTGGGCCATGGCGGGCGCTGCGGCGAGGATCAGCGCGGCGGCAAGGGTGCGACGGGTGAGGGTCATGCGGCAGCGCCTCCGGCCTCGGTCTTCAGCCAGGCCGCGCCGCAGGCTTTCGCCAGCTCGCGCACCCGCAGGATGTAGCTCTGCCGCTCGGTGACGGAGATGACGCCGCGGGCATCGAGCAGGTTGAAGGCGTGGCCGGCTTTCAGGCACTGGTCATAGGCCGGCTGGACCATCAGGTGGCGCTCGCCGCTCTCGCCCTTGCCGAGGAGCGACCGGCACTCGGCCTCGGCCTCGGCGAAGCGGCGGAACAGCGCGGCGGTGTCGGCGTGCTCGAAATTGTAGCGGGAATATTCCTGTTCGGCCTGCAGGAAGACCTCGCGGTAGGTGACCTTTTCTGCGCCCTCGCGGCCGTTGAAGTTGAGCTCCATGATGCTCTCGACGTTCTGCAGGTAGCAGGCGAGGCGCTCGAGCCCGTAGGTCAGTTCGCCCGAGACGGGCGCGCATTCGATGCCGGCGACCTGCTGGAAGTAGGTGAACTGGCTCACCTCCATGCCGTCGCACCAGCATTCCCAGCCGAGGCCCCAGGCGCCGAGCGTCGGGTTCTCCCAATCGTCCTCGACGAAGCGGATGTCATGGACCCTGTGGTCGAGGCCGATGGCGTCCAGCGAACCGAGATAGAGCTCCTGCAGGTTCGGTGGATTGGGCTTCAGGATGACCTGAAACTGGTAATAGTGCTGCAGCCGGTTGGGATTTTCGCCATAGCGGCCGTCCTTCGGGCGGCGCGAGGGCTGGACATAGGCGGCCTTCCACGGCTTCGGGCCGAGCGAGCGCAGCATGGTGCCGGGATGCGACGTGCCGGCTCCGACCTCCATGTCGTAGGGCTGAAGAATGACGCAGCCCTTGTCGGCCCAGAAGCCCTGCAACGCCAGGATCAGGCCCTGGAACGAGCGGTCGGGCCGCATGTGCGGAGGAAGATCGGAGAGGGACATTGCGGAACGGCCTGTCGCGACGAGCGGTGCCGACCCTTAATGACCGGGTGCGAGGGGGTCAACCGCCGTCAGAACGGCCGGTACTCGCCTGTCACCGGGTCACGGCGCAGGCGCCTGACCGGGGCCTCGGCGCGCACGGGCCTGAGGGCCGGCGCGAACTGCCTGCGCACGAAGACGTAGGTAGCGATCATGACGGCCGCGACCGCGGCTCCCATCAGGACTGGCGGCATGAGTCTCTCCCGCGGCCTCAATGATGCAATGCACTATGTCACGCCGCGATTCCGGCGAAAAGGGGGCAGTTCGCAAAGAGCCCCTCAGCCGCAGGCCGGCCGGCCCGGCGTGATGCCCTCGAACAGTCCGCGCGCCTGCGGCGAGGCGTCGATGCCGAAGTCGGCCGGGCCGAGGGCGCCCTTCTCGGCGAGAATGAGCACCGCGCGCCGCACGGCGCCCGCCTCGGGCTTGCGCCAGAAGGCCGTATCGGCCGCCGCCCGCGGGTCGATGGGCGTGCGCGGCGCCATGAAGCCGCCGATGAAGAGGTTGATGTTGGCCGCCGCCTGATAGCGCAGGTGGCTGTCGCAAGGCGTGTAGGCGAGGGGGCCGAGAGCCGTCGCGAGCCGCGCGCCATGGTCGAAGACCGCCTGGCTCGACCGGCGCGGACCGATGGGGGGCGGGATAAGGCCGGGGCCGTCGATCTCAACATAGCCGTCGCGCTTGCGGATCACCACGGGCCCGACCGGCGAATAGACCTGCGCCAGCGAGGCCGTGCCGACGATCGGCAGGCCTATGGCGCCGCCGCCGACCTCGCGCACGCCGGGGACGACCGAGGCCTGCCGCGGGCTGCTGTCCACCGTCGCGGGGCGTGCGACAGGCGTCTGACCGCGCCACAGCCACGGGACCGATGGCAGCGAGAGGTTCGTCGGGGCGAAGCTGTAGCCGGCGAAGCCGATCGCCATCGCGCCGACGACCAGAACGAGGGTCGACACGCCGCCCCGCGCCGGGGCTTCGGCCGCCTCGTCGCTCCGGCCGCGGTTCTTGCGGAAATTCACTGCCACGTCGTTGGCCATGGACCCTCTCTCGGGCAAGCGCATGTCCAACCAGCATGACGCAGAGTCATGAGGACGGATTTAACGCCAGCCCGGCCTTTGACGAAAAAGCGCCCCGGGAGGGTAACCGGGGCGCAACCTTTGCGAGGCGAGCGGGTGTTGCGGCGTGAACGGGAGGACCCGTCAGGCCAGCGACCAGTCGAGCGTGATCTCGGCGTTCAGGAGCTTCGAGATCGGGCAGCCTTCCTTGGCGCCCTTGGCGATCTCGCCGAACTTCTCCTTGTCGATGCCCGGCACGTCTGCGGCAAGTGTGAGGGCGGACTTCGTCACCTTGAAGCCGGCGCCGTCCTTGTCGAGGGTCACCACAGCCTCGGTCTTGAGTTCGTTCGGGGTCAGGTTCTCGCGCTGCAGGGCGAAGGCCAGCGCCATGGTGAAGCAGCCGGCATGGGCGGCGGCGATCAGCTCTTCCGGATTGGTGCCCTTCTCGTTCTCGAAGCGGGTGGTGAAGGCATAGGCGGCGCCGTCGAGCACGCCGGACTGGGTGGTGAGCGTGCCTTTGCCGTCGCGGCCGGTGCCACGCCAGACGGCGCTTGCGGAACGATTCATGGTGTCCTCCTTCGGGGGGATGGGCTCGGCGGGCGATGGATGCCCATCGGCCGCGTCCCATCATATGGGGTGACCGCGGGCTGCTGCGACCCCGTCCGATGGTTGCCCGTCCCGATCAAACCAGTGTGACGGAGGGATTGTTCCGGTCGGCGATGCCCAGGACGATCCGTCCGCCGCAAAAGCGGCCGATCAGGTCCCGCGCATCGGCCACAGCGGCGTCGAGATCGCCCCAGCCATTGCTCTGGATGGTGAGGATCGCGCGAGAGGTTGCGGGCGTGATGATGGAACGGGCGTCCTGCCGCCAGTTCCAGCGGCGGCACAGCACGTGGCTGGCGCCGGCATAGACCACCTCGCCCTCCTTCGGCGGGTCGTTGGGGTCTTCGCCCGCCTCCGCCGCCATGTCGATGAAGGTGTCTGAGGTCCTGGCGAAGCGGAAGGCGAAGGGGCCTGCGGCCCTGTCGAGGTCGTCGGCGCCGATGCAGGTGACGGCGGAAAGCGAGACGGCGTTGTAGGCGTCGACGAAGCCGTTGATGGCGGGCAGGGGCCGTTCGGCGAGGGCGTTCTTCATCAGACGCTCGACCGAGCAGCGGTAGCTGGTCTTTTTGATGCCGAAGCCCTTGTAGGCGGCGCGCCAGGCGGCGATGCCCGGAATCTCGGAGAGTTCGTTGCCACCCCACGCCGCGCGGGCCGCCGCCTCCCGTTCCGCGATGATGGCGGCGAGGGCGGCGGGCCGCTCGACCGGGACAGTGATGTCCTCGCAGACGAGCACCGCGACCCGGAAGTCCGGAAAGCGTTCGGTGAGTTCGGCAATGGTCAGCTCGACAGTCATGCGGCAGGCCTCCGGCGACAGCGGTAGCCGGGAGGGTGCGGCGCGGCAACCGGCTCCATCGAACGCCTGCCGGCCATCGCCGGACAGGGGTGCAGGCTGTAGTCTCCCGTCATGGATTCGCCGCAAGCCTCCGGGCAGGATGAGACATGACGACGCGCACAACCCTTCTCGCCCTGGCGGCCCTCATCGCCTTCCCCCTGGCCGCTGCAGCGCAGGCGCCCGCGCCGGGCCGCGGCGCCCCGCAGGGGGATCGCCTGAGGGGCGCCGACTTCGCCGGCTTCTGGGCGGCGCAGCCGGGTGGCCGCGCCGGCGTCGAGATCCGCGTGCAGGGCGCCCGCATCACCGCGCGCGAACTGTTCAACACCCGCGCTGCCGGGCGCTGCGGCACGGAAGGGCGCGGGCGGCTGACCGGCTTCACCTCGCGGCTCAATTTCCGGGGACGCTGCTCCGACGGCAGCCGCACCTCGGAGACCTGGTGCTCGGTGACGCTGGAGACGCGCGACCGCATCTCGTCGCGCTGCGGCAACGGCCATACGACGACGCTGCACCGGGTGAGGGGCTGAAGGCCCGCGACAACCGCCTTTCGCCCGATCTCGCCAGACACCCTGTCCCGGTCTAGCCTCTCGTCCGATGCGGGCCGTGGGGCCTTCGATCCTGGAGCAGGAGCAGGTCATGCTGACGGGCGGATGCTATTGCGGCGCGGTGCGCTACGAGGTCGATGGCGAGCCGATGTTCCGGGGCCAGTGCCATTGCCGGGAATGCCAGACGATCGCCGGCGGCGCCGAGAACTATTTCATGGCGGTGCCGGTGGAGGGCTATCGCTATGTGAAGGGCGAGCCGGCGCGCTACACCCGCCCCGATCTTGAGAATCCCGTGACGCGCGAGTTCTGCGCCACCTGCGGCACGCATCTGGCCACCCGCACGCCGCGGCGGAAGAACGCCGTCATCCTCAAGGTCGGCGGACTGGACGATCCGTCCGTCTATGGCGGGCCGCAGGTGGTCTTCTACACCTCCGAGGCGCAGCCGTTTCACCTCTTTCCCGAGGGCGTCCCGGCCTTCGAGAAGTTCCCGCCGCCGCGGTGAGGGCGGGGGCAGCGGCAGCCGGTCCACTATCGGTTGAAAGGTCGTGAAGGGCGGTGTCCTGCACAGAGCAACTGCGTCCTTCGAGGCTCGCTTCGCTCGCGCCTCAGGATGAGACGGGTGGTGATCGGCATTGATGTCGAATGAAGCTCTTCCGCCGCGCTCCAACTGACCGGGGTGCAATGCGTGACCTTCCTCATCCTGAGGCGCGAGCGAAGCGAGCCTCGAAGGACGCACTTCCCGGGTGCAGGGCAGCACGCTTCGCGTCTCGAAGACCCGCCGGTTCACGGCGCGCTCGCGACAAGGGCGCCCGCGGGCGCCCTCGCTCGTTACATCCCCGGATAGTTCGGCCCGCCGCCGCCCTCGGGCGTCACCCAGTTGATGTTCTGGGCGGGATCCTTGATGTCGCAGGTCTTGCAGTGGACGCAGTTCTGCGCGTTGATCACGAACTTCGGGTCGGTCTTCGCCTCGGGGTCGGCATAGACCACCTCATAGACGCCCGCCGGGCAGTAGAGCCGCGCCGGCTCGCCATATTTCGGCAGGTTCTCGCGGATCGGGATCGACGGATCCTTCAGCGTGAGGTGGACCGGCTGGTCCTCCTCGTGGTTGGTGTTCGAGATGAAGACGCTCGACAGCTTGTCGAAGGAGATGACGCCGTCGGGCTTGGGATAGACGATGGGCTTGACCTGATCGATCGGCTTCAGCGTGGCGAAATCCGCCTTGCCGTGCTTCAGCGTGCCGAAGGGCGAGACGCCGATCAGCGCGTTGATCCACATGTCGATGCCGCCGAGGACGACGCCGCCGATGGTGCCGAACTTCGACCACAGCGGCTTGACGTTGCGGACCGTCCACAGATCCTTGCCGATGGCGCTGGAGCGCCAGGCGGCCTCGTAGGAGGCGAGTTCGTCATGGGCGCGGCCGGCCTTCAGCGCCTCCGCGAGGTGCTCGGCCGCCAGCATGCCGGAATGGACCGCGTTGTGTGAGCCCTTGATGCGCGGCACGTTGACGAGGCCCGCCGCGCAGCCGATCAGCGCGCCGCCGGCAAAAGAGAGCTTCGGCACCGACTGCCAGCCGCCCTCGGTGATGGCGCGCGCGCCATAGGAGATGCGCTTGCCGCCCTCCAGCACCGGGCGGACCATGGGATGCTGCTTGAAGCGCTGGAACTCGTCGAAGGGGGAGAGCGTCGGGTTCTCGTAGTTCAGGTGAACCACGAAGCCGACGTAAACGAGGTTGTCCTCGGCGTGGTAGAGGAACGAGCCGCCGCCGGTCTTCATGTCGAGCGGCCAGCCGAAGGAATGCTGGACGAGGCCCGGCTTGTGGTTCTCCGGCCTGACCTGCCAGATTTCCTTCAGGCCGATGCCGTACTTGCCGGGCTCGCGCCCCTCGTCGAGCTTGAAGCGGCGGATGAGCTGCTTGGTCAGGTGGCCGCGGGCACCTTCCGCAAACAGCGTGTACTTGCCGCGCAGCTCCATGCCGCGGGTGAAGCGGTCGGTGATCTCGCCGTTGCGGTCGACGCCCATGTCGCCGGTGGCGATGCCCGTCACCGCGCCCTTGTCGTCGAACAGCACTTCGGCGGCGGCAAATCCCGGATAGATCTCGACGCCGAGCGCCTCGGCGCGCGCCGCCAGCCACTTGGTGACATTGCCCAGCGAACCGATGAAGTTGCCGTGGTTGTTCATCAGTTTCGGCATGCCGAAGTTCGGCAGCCTGAGCGCACCGGCGGGGCCGAGGAAATAGAAGCGGTCGTCGGTGACCTGCAGCTTCAGCGGGCGGTCCGGATCCTCGCGCCAGTCGGGGATCAGCCGGTCGAGGCCGGCGGGGTCGATCACCGCGCCGGAGAGGATGTGGGCGCCGACCTCGGAGCCCTTTTCCACCACGACGACGGTCAGGCTCTCGTCGAGCTGTTTGAGGCGGATAGCCGCCGACAGGCCGGCCGGGCCGGCGCCGACGATGACGACGTCATAGTCCATGCCCTCGCGCTCGGGCAGGTCCATCGCTTCGGCCATTGACATCCCTCGTCATCCGCGGGGCCGGGGCGCCCCATGCAACTTTGGTCGATTTCTAAAGCACGGCTTTCCGCCGATGACAACGCGCCGAGCGGCTGAGGCGTTGCATTCGCGCATCGGTCGTTAACCATTTGGTAACGTCCGTTAACGATGTCTTAACATCTCACTTGAGCCGCAATGATTAACAGGAGATTAATGACGCCGGGTCGCAGGGCAGTCATCGTTGGTTCAAGGGTTTCCCCCTATGCGTCGCTTTGCGTCCTGTTTGTTGTTCGTCGCTCTCGGCATTCTCGGCGTTTGCGAGGGTGCTTCCGCCCAGCAGGGCGTCCGCCGCGTCGCCGCCCTTGCGGCGGGGGCCGCCACCTCGGCGCCCATCGGCTGGGTTCAGTTCTGTGGCGAAAATCCGGCGGATTGCGCCCAGCGCTCGCCCGTCGCCCGCTCGGTGAACCTCACCTCGGCCGCCTTCGCCCAACTCGCCCGCGTCAATCTCCAGGTCAACCGGGAGATCGAGCAGGTGACCGACATGGACCATTTCGGCGTCGAGGAATACTGGACCTATCCGGTCAACGGCAAAGGCGACTGCGAGGATCTGGTGCTCGAGAAGAAGCGCCGCCTGATCGCCCTCGGCGTGCCGCGCGAGGCCATGCTGATCACCGTGGTGCGCGATCTCAACGGAGACGGCCACGCGATCCTCACCGTCGTCACCGACCGCGGCGACTATATCCTCGACAACTTTACCAACGAGGTGAAGCTCTGGCACGAGACCGGCTACCGCTTCATCAAGCGCCAGTCGCAGACCGACCCCAACCAGTGGGTCTCGCTGAACGGCGGCGCCGCCGGCCCGCAGCTGGTCGCCAATCCGCGCCGCTGAACCGCACGCATCCCATCGCCTCCCCGGCGTCGCAGCGGGTGGAGGCCTGAAGGCCGGAGCGGGTCGCAGCGCTCCGGCCTTTCGCATATGATGGTCGTCATGACCTATCCCCTGAGCCCTGAGGCCGTCGAGGCGCTGCTCGTCTTCTACCGCGATGCCGGCGTCGACATCGCCGTGGGCGAGGAGCCCGTCGACCGCTTCGCCGAGGCGGATGCGGCCCTCGCGCGCCGCCGCCTGCCGCCGGCCGGAGAGGATGACCGGTGCGAGCGGGTGCAGGCGCCGGCAACCGTCCGTCCGCAGCCGGTGAGCGCCGCGGGCGCGCCGCCGGCCCCGGAGTCGGCCGTGGCGGCGGCCCGCGAGGCGGCCCGCTCCGCCGCGAGCCTCGACGCGTTGCGCGCCATCGTGGAGAGCTTCGAGGGCTGCGCGCTGAAGGCCACCGCCTCGCGCACCGTGTTCGAGGACGGCGCGCGCGACGCCCGGGTGATGTTCGTCGGCGAGGCGCCGGGACGCGAGGAGGACCTCGAGGGCAAGCCCTTCGTCGGCCGGTCCGGGCAACTGCTCGACCGGATGCTGGCCGCGGTCGGCCTCGACCGGAAGACCAATGCCTATATCGCCAACATTCTGCCGTGGCGGCCGCCGGGCAACCGCACGCCGACGCCGCAGGAGATCGCCATCTGCGAGCCCTTCATCCGGCGGCAGATCGAGCTGAAGGCGCCCGATCTGCTGGTCTGTGTCGGCGCGCCATCGACCGAGACGCTGCTCGGCCTCAAGGGCATCATGAAGGCGCGCGGCCGGCTGGTGGGCTTCGAGACCGGCGGGCGCACGATCCAGGCCATCGCCACCCTGCACCCGGCCTATCTGCTGCGCAGCCCCATCGCCAAGCGGCACGCCTGGCGCGACATGCTGACGATCCGCAGGACGCTGGGGCTGTAGGGAGCCTTCCGAACGCGCACCCCTCCGCGTCACGCGCGGGCTTGTCCCGGGCATCGACGGCTTCTTGCTGCCGTCGTGCTCAAGCCCTGGTTGGCCGGGACAAGCCCGGCCATGACGCGCTGGAGGAGGTCTGCTTCTTGTCGCGCGCACGTCCCCGATACGCCGCGCGCCGATCATCGGCTGCGTGAGGTTCAGCCTCGATACGACTTGAGTACGCCGAAGCTCATGCGGTGATGCTCGCACGGGCCTTTGACGGCGATGGCCTCGCGGTGCGCCTTCGTCCCGTAACCCTTGTGGATCGCGAAGCCGTAGCCCGGATGGGCGAAGTCGACATGGCGCATCAGCCGGTCGCGATGGACCTTGGCGAGGACCGAGGCGGCGGCGATCGAGAGCACCAGCGCGTCGCCGTCGACGATGGCCTCGCCGGTGATGCCGAGCGGCAGGGGCGGCACGTCGCGCCCATCGACGAGCACGTGCCGGGCGGGAAGAGAGAGGGCTGCGACCGCCCTCGACATGGCGTGCAGCGTCGCCTTGCGGATGTCCGTCGCGTCGATCCGGATGGCTGAGGCGGAGGCGATGGCGCAGGCGAGGGCACTCGCCGAGATAGCATCGTAGAGAGACTCGCGGCTGGCCTCGTCCAGCATCTTGGAATCGGCGAGGCCCGCGGGAACCGCCCTTGGGTCGAGGATGACCGCGGCGGCGACGACCGGGCCGGCGAGCGGCCCGCGGCCGGCCTCGTCGACCCCGGCGACCGGGGTGAAGCCCTGCGCGATGGCGCGGGCTTCGACGGCGAAGGTGGGAATCGGCTGGGCCATGCCGCTGTCTCGCCGAAACGCGCTGCACGGGCAAGGGATGGTATCGGGATGGCAGGTGGCGGGCCTTTTGTTCCGATTCAAGTGAGGGATGAAATGGCGAGCAGGATCAGTGACTTGTGCTTGACGGCTTAGGGCCTGATTCCGCCGGTCGACAATCCGATTCAACGCCTTCATGTGCCGATTCAAGGCGGGCGCCGTGGCGCCGCCCCCGCGACTTCCGCTCCCCACCCCTTCGCCACCCGTGACCGCGGCCCGCCCGGACCACGGCCGGGCCGAGACCCCCGCCCGCTGTCGGGGCCATCTACATCGGCAGGTCGATCGATCCATCCTCGCGCAGCGGGAAGAAGGGGTTCCAGGCCAGTTCGATGGGGTGGCCGTCGGGGTCGGCGACATAGCCGGAATAGCCGCCCCAGAAGACATCCTGTGGAGGCTTGAGTGCCGTGGCGCCGGCCGCGAGCGCGTCGGCGAAGGCGGTGTCGACGGCCGCCTTCGACGGAAGGTTGCGGGCGAGCGTGATGCCGCCGAACGGCCCCCGCGGTGTGTCGCCGAGTTGGGCATCCTCAGCCAGCGCCGCCCGGCCGAAGAGGGCGAGCACCACGCCGCCGGCGCGGAAGAAGCTGACGCTTGTCTGGCTCTGCGAGCGCGACAGGGCGAAGCCGAGCGCCTGATAGAACCGGGTGGCGCGGGGAAGGTCGGCGACGCCGAGCGTGACGAGGGCAATGGCGGCAGGGTGGGTCGCGGTCATGGGATCTCCTGTGAGGGTGGCCCGCGGCCGCCACCCAAGATGCCGTTTCCTAGAACAGGCTCAGCTGCTCGGCGGCGGCGCCCTTGCGCGCCGGCGGGGTGAAGTGCCGCGTCTCCAGTCGCAGCGTCCGCTTGTTGAAGCCGAGGCGTTCGCGCGCCACCTCGAACCGGCGGCCGATCATCCAGGCGAAGGGGCCGGTGCCCTTCTGCCTGAGGTGGAAGGTCGCGTCATAGTCCTTGCCGCCGCGGGTCTGCTGGACGAGCGAGAGGACGTGCCGGGCAGCGTCCGGCCGGTTCGCCACCAGCCATTCGCGGAACAGGTCGCGGATCTCGTGCGGCAGGCGGAGCAGCACATAGCCCGCCTCCCGCGCCCCCATGTGCCAGGCCGCGTCGAGGATGCGTTCGATCTCGGCATCGTTCACCGCGGGGATGATCGGGGCCACCAGAACGGCGGCTGGAATGCCGGCTGCCGAGAGGAGCCGGATCGCCTCAAGCCGCTTCGTCGGGGTGGAGGCGCGCGGCTCGAGCGACCGCGCCAGCTTGCGGTCGAGGGTGGTCACCGACAGCGCCACCTTGGCGAGGCCTTTCGCCGCCATGCGGGAGAGGATGTCGATGTCGCGGGTGACCAAGTGGTTCTTGGTGACGATGCCGACGGGATGGTTCGCCGCCTCCAGCACCTCCAGGATGCGCCGCGTCAGCATCCACTGCTTCTCGATCGGCTGGTAGGGGTCGGTATTGGTGCCGAGCGCGATGGTGCGCGGCAGGTAGCCGGGCGCGGCGAGTTCCTTTTCGAGCAACTCCGGCGCATTGGGCTTGGCGAACAGGCGCGTCTCGAAGTCGAGGCCGGGCGACAGCCCCATATAGGCGTGGGTCGGGCGGGCGAAGCAGTAGGCGCAGCCGTGCTCGCAGCCGCGATAGGGGTTGATGGAGCGATCGAAGGAGAGATCCGGCGAGTCGTTGCGGGTGATGATCCGCTTGGCCTTTTCCTCCGTCACCGTGGTGGCGAGCGGCGGCAACTCCTCCAGCGAGCCCCAGCCGTCGTCAACCGCCTCGCGGATCTCGGTCTCATACCGGCCCGAGGCGTTGGTGAGCGTGCCGCGGCCGCGCCGCCGCTCGTCCCCGACGCCGGGACCGGAGGAAAAGTCCAGCGCCCGGGCCGTCCGTGTGGCGAAGATCCGCGCTGCGGCCGCCTCCAGTCCGCCGGCGTTCAGCCGGTCGGCGAGATCGTCGATGGGCTTGGTGGCGAGGGAACGGGGCATGCTAGGCAAAATAGCTCAAGGGAGCGTTACGGTCAAGAACAAAAAGAGAACATCTGGCTTTGTCGCAGGAGGCCGAACCTGCCCCTTGCCTTGGGCGCCGAACGGGCATAAAGATATCTTTATATGTGAGTGGGGCCTGTGACGATCTCCTTCGCCAAACCTTCGAGGACGCCTCTGGCGGCCTATGCCTTCGACGACGCGGTCGCTGTGCTGCGCGCCGTCGGGGAGCCGACGCGCCTGCGTCTGCTGGCGCTGCTGGCCGAGGCCGAACTGACCGTCACCGACATGGTCGATATTCTCGGCCAATCGCAGCCGCGAATCTCCCGCCACCTGAAACTGCTGCTGGAGGCCGGCCTCGTCGAGCGGGTCAAGGAGGGCTCCTGGGCCTTTTTCCGGGCCGCCGGGGAGGGCGCCGGATCCCGCACGGTCGGGGCTCTCGTGGCGCTCGTCGACCCGACCGACGCCATCCTCGCCAGCGACCGCGAGCGGCTCGCCGAGGTGCGCGCCAAGCGCTCGGCGGAAGCGCAGGCCTTCTTCCGCCGCCACGCCGCCGACTGGGACCGCCTGCGCGCCCTCCACGTTCCCGAGGAGCGGGTGGAGAAGGCTGTCCGGGATGCGCTGTCCGGCGCGCCGCTGCGGTCGCTGCTCGACCTTGGCACCGGCACGGGGCGCATGCTGGAGCTCTTTGCCCCCGAGATCGACCGCGGCCTCGGCATCGACGCCAGCCCCGAGATGCTGACGCTGGCCCGCGCCGCCCTCGATCGCGCCGGCATCCGCCACTGTTCGGTGCGCACCGGCGACATCTACTCGCTGGCTCTGCCGCGCGATGCCTATGACGCCGTGATCATCCACCAGGTCCTGCATTTTCTCGACGACGGCGCCCGCGCCATCCGCGAGGCCGCAAGGGTGCTGCGTCCCGGTGGCCGGCTGGTCGTCGTCGACTTCGCGCCGCACGAGCAGGAATTCCTGCGCGAGGCGCAGGCCCACCGCCGTCTCGGCTTCTCGCGCGACATCGTCGAGGGCTGGATGGCCGCCGCCGGGCTGACCCCCGTCCGCTTCCAGAACCTCGCGCCGGAGACGTCCGGCGGCGACAAGCTCACCGTTTCCATCTGGGTCGGCCGCGACCCGCGCATCATCACCGACGCCCCGGCCCTGCCGGCGGCAGAAGCCATCGAGGTCGCCTGATGTCCTCCGCCTACAAGCCCAGCCGCTACGTTTCGCGCTCGCGCCTCAAGGTCTCGTTCGAGTTCTTCCCGCCGAAGACCGACGAGATGGAGGCGACGCTGTGGGACTCGATCGAGCGCCTCGCGCCGCTCGAGCCCTCCTTCGTCTCGGTGACCTATGGGGCCGGCGGCTCCACCCGAGAGCGGACCCATGCCACAGTCGCCCGCATCATCAAGGAAACCGCCCTGAAGCCTGCGGCGCATCTGACCTGCGTCGCCGCCACCAGGGACCAGGTCAACGAGGTCATCCGCGACTACTGGTCTGCGGGCGTGCGCCACATCGTGGCGCTGCGCGGCGACCCGGTCGGCGGCGTCGGTACGCGTTACGAAGGTCATCCCGGTGGCTATGAGGGATCGCCCGAGCTCGTCGCCGGCATCAAGGCGATCGCCGATTTCGAGGTCTCCGTCTCGGCCTATCCCGAGCGGCATCCCGAGAGCCCCTCGCTCGACACCGACATCGACATGCTGAAGCGCAAGGTGGATGCCGGGGCGACGCGCGCCATCACCCAGTTCTTCTTCGACAACGACGTGTACCTGCGCTACCTCGACCGCGTCCGCGCGGCGGGCATCACCATCCCGATCGTGCCGGGCATCGTGCCGGTGCAGAACTTCAAGCAGACGGCGGGCTTTGCGGCGCGGACCGGCGCCAGCGTTCCGGACTGGCTCGCCCGCCGCTTCGAAGGGCTGGAGAACGACCCGGCGACGCGCAAGCTGATCGCCGCGGCGGTGGCGGCGGAACAGGCGCTCGATCTCGTCGACCGCGGCGTCACCGAGTTCCACTTCTACACGATGAACCGCGCCGATCTCGTCTATGCGGTCTGCCACCTGCTCGGCATGCGGCCGAAGGATGCGGTCGCCAGCGCGGTTGCTGCCTGAACCTTTCAGCCTTTCCTCCGTCAGGAGAACGTCCGATGAGCCAGTTCCCACACCGCCACGCCGATGGCGCCGATGTCCTCGCCGCGCTGACCAAGGCCGCCAAGGAGCGCATCCTGGTGCTCGACGGCGCCATGGGCACCATGATCCAGCGCTACAAGTTCTCGGAGGCTGATTTCCGCGGCGACCGCTTCGCGAACTGGAGCCATGACCTGAAGGGCAATAACGACCTTCTGATCCTCACCCGTCCCGACGTGGTGGAGGCGATCCATCTCGAATATTTCGAGGCCGGCTCCGACATGGTCGAGACCAACACCTTCTCGTCCACCTCCATCGCCCAGGCCGACTACGGCATGGAGGAACTCGCCTACGAGCTCAACTACGAGGGCGCGCGCCTGGCCAAGAACGCCGCCAGGACGGCCGAGGCGAAGGACGGCCGCCGCCGCTTCGTCGCCGGCGCCTTCGGCCCGACCAACCGCACCGCCTCCATTTCCCCTGACGTCAACAATCCGGGCTTCCGGGCGATCACCTTCGACCAGTTGCGCGAGGCCTATACCGAGGAGGCGCGCGGCCTCATCGACGGCGGCGCCGACGTCATGCTGGTGGAGACGATCTTCGACACGCTCAACGCCAAGGCGGCGCTGGTAGCGATCGAGGAGGTCTTCGAGGAGCGCAAGGTTCGCCTGCCGGTGATGATCTCCGGCACGATCACCGACCTCTCGGGCCGCACGCTGTCGGGCCAGACGCCGGAGGCCTTCTGGTATTCGGTGATGCACGCCCGGCCCTTCTCGATCGGGCTCAACTGCGCGCTCGGCGCCAAGGAGATGCGCGGCCATATCGCCGCCATCGCCAAGGTGGCAGACACCTTCGTCTGCGCCTATCCGAACGCCGGCCTGCCCAACGAGTTCGGCCTCTACGACGAGAGTCCCGAGGCCATGGCGGCCATGGTCGGGGAATTCGCCACCAGCGGCCTCGTCAACATCGTCGGCGGCTGCTGCGGCTCGACCCCGGATCATATCGCCGCCATCGCCAGGGCGGTGAAGGGCGTGACGCCGCGCGCCATCCCCGCGATCGAGACCAAGCTGAGGTTGTCCGGCCTCGAAGCCTTCGAGTTCGCAGCGTGAACAACCAGTTCTTCGACGATCCGGAAAAGGTCGCGGCCTACGAGCAGGGCCCGCGCTGGTTCGTGCCCGCCTACGAGGCGAGCCACGACATGGCGGCCGTCCTGCTGCAGGAGTTCGTGCCGGATACCGGGCACATCCTTGTGGTCGGAGCCGGGGGCGGTATCGAACTGGCGGCGCTGGCCAAGGCCGGTGCGCAATGGCGCTTCACCGGCGTCGATCCCGCCGAGCCGATGCTCGCCATGGCCCGTGGCCGGCTTTCCGGCCTCGGCATGCTCGATCGGGTCGATCTCATCCAGGGCTTCGCATCGGATGCGCCGGCAGGACCTTTCGATGCGGCAACCTGTTTCCTGACGCTGCATTTCGTGCCGGACGACGGCGCGCGCCTCGCCACGCTCCGCGACATCCACCAGCGGCTGAAGCCCGGCGCGCCGTTTTTGCTGATCAACGGCTGTCTCGACAAGACGGCGGCGCGGTTCGGCCGTGACATGGCGCGCTACAGCGCCTTCGCGCGGTTCAAGGGTGCGCCGGCCGAGATGACCGTCATGGCCGCGACCACCGTCGCGGAACAGGTCCACCTTCTTCCCGCGGCTCGCGACGAGGCGCTCCTCGCCGAAGCCGGGTTCCATTCCGTCGAGCCGTTCTACCGGGGCCTCTGGGTCCACGGTTGGCTCGCTCACGCCTGAAAGTGTCTCTGATGACCACCCCCGTCGCCTCCTTCATCAATATCGGCGAGCGAACGAACGTCACCGGTTCGGCGAAGTTCAGGAAGCTGATCACCAACGGCGACTACTCCGCCGCCCTCGACGTCGCCCGCGAGCAGGTCGAGAACGGCGCGCAGGTGCTGGACGTCAACATGGACGAGGGCCTGCTCGATTCCGAGAAGGCCATGGTGACCTTCCTCAACCTGATGGCGGCCGAGCCGGACATCGCCCGCGTGCCGGTGATGGTCGACAGCTCCAAGTGGGAGGTGATCGAGGCCGGCCTGAAATGCGTGCAGGGCAAGGCCATCGTCAACTCGATCTCCATGAAGGAGGGCGAGGAGAAGTTCATCGAGCAGGCGAGGAAGGTCCGCCGCTACGGCGCCGCCGTGGTCGTCATGGCCTTCGACGAGGTCGGCCAGGCCGACACCTTCGCCCGCAAGACCGAGATCTGCGCCCGCGCCTACAAGATCCTGACCGAGAAGGTCGGCTTCCCGCCCGAGGACATCATCTTCGACCCCAACGTCTTCGCGGTCGCGACAGGCATCGACGAGCACAACAACTACGGCGTCGACTTCATCGAGGCGACGAAATGGATCCGGCAGAACCTGCCGCACGCCCATGTCTCCGGCGGCGTGTCGAACCTGTCCTTCGCCTTCCGGGGCAACGAGCCGGTGCGCGCCGCCATGCATTCGGTCTTCCTCTACCATGCCATCAAGGTCGGCATGGACATGGGCATCGTGAATGCCGGCGCGCTGCCGGTCTATGACCAGATCGATCCCGAACTGCGCGAACTCTGCGAGGACGTCATCCTCAACCGCCGCCCGGATTCGACCGAGCGGATGGTGGATGCGGCGGCCCGCTTCAAGGGCGATGGCGTCGCCCAGCAGGACAACAAGAAGGACATGTCCTGGCGTGAGAAGCCGGTCGGCGAGCGCCTGACCCATTCCCTCGTCCACGGCATCACCGAGTTCATCGAGCAGGACACCGAGGAGGCGCGCCAGCAGGCGGTGCGTCCGCTGCATGTCATCGAAGGTCCGCTGATGGACGGCATGAACCATGTCGGCGACCTGTTCGGCGCCGGCAAGATGTTCCTGCCGCAGGTGGTGAAGTCGGCCCGCGTGATGAAGCAGGCGGTGGCCTATCTCCAGCCCTTCCTCGAGCAGGAAAAGCGCGACATGGGCCTCGTGGACAAGCCGGCCGCCGGCAAGATCCTGATGGCGACGGTGAAGGGCGATGTCCATGACATCGGCAAGAACATCGTCGGCGTCGTGCTCCAGTGCAACAATTACGAGGTCATCGATCTCGGCGTGATGGTGTCGGCGCAGCGCATCCTCGACGAGGCGCGCAAGCATGAGGTCGACATCATCGGCCTGTCGGGCCTCATCACCCCCTCGCTGGACGAGATGGTGCATGTCGCCTCCGAGATGGAGCGCGAGGGCTTCTCCGTGCCGCTGCTGATCGGCGGCGCCACCACCTCGCGCGTCCACACCGCGGTGAAGATCCATCCGAACTACAGCCGCGGCCAGACGGTCTATGTGCTCGATGCCTCGCGCGCCGTGGGCGTCGCCTCGGCGCTGCTCTCCGAGGAGCAGAAGCCGGCCTATGTCGCCGACATCAAGGCCGATTACGCCAAGATCGCCGAGGCGCACCTGCGCGGCGAGCAGAACAAGCTGCGCATGAAGCTGGCCGATGCCCGCGCCAACAGCCTGAAACTCGACTGGGCCGGCTATACGCCGCCGAAGCCCGGCTTCATCGGCGCCCGCGTCTTCGAGGACTTCGACCTTGCCGATCTCGTCAGCGCCATCGACTGGACGCCGTTTTTCCAGACCTGGGAGTTGAAGGGGCGCTACCCCGCCATCCTCGACGACGACAAGTACGGCGAAGCCGCGCGCAACCTGTTCAAGGACGCGCAGGTGATGCTGCAGCGGATCGTCGGGGAGAAATGGCTGACCGCGAAGGCCGTGGTGGGCTTCTGGCCGGCCAACGCCGTCGGCGACGACATCGCGCTCTATGCCGACGAGGAGCGCACCCAGGAGATCGGCCGGCTGCATACGCTGCGCCAGCAGATCTCCCGCCGCGAGGGCCGCGACCGCGCCCATATCGCGCTGTCGGACTATATCGCCCCGACCGGCACCAAGCCGGACTGGATCGGCGGCTTCGTCGTCACCGCCGGTATCGGCGAGGAGGCGCTGTCGAAGCGCTTCGAGGCGGCCAAGGACGACTATTCCTCGATCCTCGCAAAGGCGCTGGCCGACAGGCTGGCCGAGGCCTTCGCCGAGCGCATGCACCAGATCGTGCGCAAGCAGCTCTGGGGCTATGCGCCCGACGAGACGACCTCGAACGAGGAACTGATCCTCGAACAGTATCGCGGCATCCGTCCGGCCCCGGGCTATCCTGCCCAGCCCGACCATACCGAGAAGGATACGCTGTTCCGCCTGCTCGACGCCGAGCATGCGATCGGCGTGAAGCTCACCGAGAGCCGCGCCATGTGGCCGGGCTCCTCGGTCTCAGGCCTCTACTTCGCCCATCCGGACAGCGCCTATTTCGGCGTCGGCAAGGTCGAGCGCGACCAGGTGGAGGACTATGCCCGGCGCAAGGGCTGGACGGTGGAGGAGGCCGAGCGCTGGCTCGCGCCGGTACTCAACTACGATGCGGCGCTGCTGCGCACCATGAGCGAGGCGGCGGAATAGCCATCGGGCGCTGACGCCTGCCGCAGGCGGCGCGGGCGCAGGTCAGATGGTGACCTGCGTGCCGACCTCCACGACGCGGCCGGTCGGCAGGTGGAAATAGTCCGAGGCCGAGTTGGCGTTCACCGCCATGCCGATGAAGATGTAGTCCTGCCATAGCGGCATGCCGAGCTTGCCGGAGGCCTTGAGGTGCCGGCGCGACAGGAAGAACGAGGTCGACATCATGTCGAACTTCAGCCCGTACTTCTTGCAGGCGATGAGCGCCTTCGGGACGTGCGGCGTCTCCATGTAGCCGAAGCGCACGGTGAGCCGCGAGAAGCGGTCGTTGATCTTCTCGAAGCTGACGCGCTCGCCGTCGGGCAGCCGCGGCGTGTCGACGCTCTTCACCGCGAGGAAGACGTTGTGCTCGTGCAGCACCTTGTTGTGCTTGAGGTTGTGCAGGAGCGAGGCCGGCGCATAGGCCTGGTCCGAGGTCAGGAACACCGCCGTGCCCGTGACCTGATGCGGCGGGCGCTTGTCGAAGCTCTTCAGAAGATCGGCCAGCGGCACCTCGATCCGGCGGGTCTTGTCGGCGAGGATCGCGGAGCCCTTCCGCCAGGTCATCATGAGGAACATGATGACCGCGCCGATGACCAGCGGCACCCAGCCGCCGTCGACCAGCTTCAGGAGATTCGCACCGAAGAAAATAAGGTGGATGAGGATCAGCGGCGCCATGACGGCGAGCGCAAGAACGATGTTCCATTTCCACAGGCGGCGCACCACGAACCAGGCCAGCACGGCCGTGATGAACATGGTCGCGGTGACCGCGATGCCATAGGCCGAGGCGAGGCTGGAGGAGTTCTTGAACATCAGCACCAGCACCAGGACGCTGATGAGCAGGCCCCAGTTCACGGCCGGCATGTAGATCTGGCCGGAATGCTCCTCGGAGGTGTGGCGGATGGCCATGCGCGGCAGGAGGCCAAGCTGGATCGCCTGACGCGACAGCGAGAAGGCCCCCGTGATCACCGCCTGGCTGGCAATGATGGTGGCCATTGTCGCGAGAACCACCATCGGCAGCAGCGCCCAGGAGGGGGCCAGCAGATAGAACGGGTTGGCGAGCTTCGAGGGATCGGCGAGCACCATGGCGCCCTGGCCGAGATAGTTCAGCGTCAGGGCGGGAAAGACGAGGCAGAACCAGGCCCACTGGATCGGCTTGCGGCCGAAATGACCCATGTCCGTGTAGAGCGCCTCGCCGCCGGTAACGGCCAGGAACACCGCGCCGAGCGCAAGCAGGCCGATGGTGCCGTTATTGGCGAGGAAGACGAGACCGTAATAGGGATTGAAGGCATGGAACACGCCGAGGTCGTCGGCGATATGGATGCCGCCGATCAGCGCCATTGCCAGGAACCAGACGATGCAGATCGGACCGAAATAACGGGCGACGCTGGCCGTGCCATGGCTCTGCACGGCAAAGAGCCCGACGATGATGACCACGGTCAACGGCAGGATGTAGGGCTCGAAGACCGGCGTCACCAGCTTCAGGCCCTCAAGCGCGGACAGCACGGAGATCGCCGGCGTGATGGCCGCGTCGCCGTAGAACAGCGCGGCTCCCGCCATGCCGAGCAGGCCTACCAGATAGCTCGGCTTGCCGAGCGCGCGCTGGGCCAGCGCCAGCAGCGTCAGGATGCCGCCTTCCCCCTTGTCGTCGGCGCGCAGCAGCAGGAGGACATACTTGCCGGTGATGATGAGGATCAGCGACCACAGGATCAGCGAGAGCACGCCGAGGACGATGTCGCGGCTGGGCGCGCCTGTGGCGCCATGGCCTGTGGCCGCCACAACGGCTTCACGGAAGGCGTAGAGCGGGCTTGTACCGATGTCGCCGTAGACGACGCCGACGGACCCGACGAACAGTCCCCAGAAGCTCGCCTGCGAGTGACCGTGGCCTGACTCGCCGAGGGCGGCCCGCGGGGCGCCGCCATCGGCTGCGGCCGCTCCTTCGACATCGGACGGGTTCGGAGAACCGGCCGCCGTATCATGTGCCATCGGATGGGAACCTTTAGGACGGTCGGGTTGAGCCGGCTCCCCTGAGGAGGGCAAGCCCGAAACGGTACGCTGCACCTTCCCCGTGCCAGCGGCAATCGGGAAGCATCTCCGGCTAGTTCAATCGAGGGCGACACTGCCGCCCCGCACTGCGTCTTCTCGACGCCGCGTGGGGCAAGAGCCCTCCGGGGGCAGGCTCATACTCCATCACGCCATGTCTGATCAATGGGGCGACATCAACCACGCTGACGCAGGGGCGTCCTCAGTGCATTGCCGTGTCGCGGCGCTGGGTGATGTCGATGACCCGCACGGTCCGGCCGTCCGCGGAACCGGCCGTCACGGGGATCGAGACGGCGGCGGGCGGCACGACGGTCTCGGTGGCGGCTCGCGCGGCCCGCGCGCGGACCGCCTGCGGCAGGCGTCCGACCGGTGCGGCCGTGCCGTCGTCACGCGCCTGGATGCCGGCCTGGATCTCGTCGACCCGGCGTCGCACATCGGCCGGAAGGCGTCCGTAGGCGCGGGCGGCGACAAAGTCCTGGGAGCGATAGGGGAAGCGGGGGGCGCCGCGGAAGACCTGAACCCCGGTCTCGGTCACCACCACGTCCCCGGCGCGCAGGGTCACGTCGTGGGTGATGGGCAGGCGGGCGAGGCCAGCCGTCGCAAGCCCCTGGCAGGAGCAGGTGCGCTCAAGGCCCTGGCGGAAGCGGAAGGCGGTTCTGAGGGCCGCGTAGGTCTGGCCGCGGGCGTTGACGGCGTCCTCGATGGAGCCGCGGTTGCCGACGGAGTAAACCGCAACTTCCGCCCCCGGGCACATGGCCGAGCAACTCGACTGCTGGGCGACACGCGCCGCGCCGGAGGTCGACGGGCCGGCAGGAAAAAAGTACCCGTCGCAGGTGCGCACGCAGAAGGCGCGGGCGCCGCCGACGTTCTCCCCCGAGGCGCTGCGGCTCTGTTCGGTATCGGAGCGGGAGCGATCCCGCGTATTTTCGGGCGGGCGCACGGTGATTTCAGGTAGATCGCGCGAGCGGCGGCCGAACAGCGAAAAGAAGCCGAATCCACGACCGGTCGACTGCGGCTCGGCCGCACGCCGTCCGCTTTCGCCGCGGGCAATGGCGTAGAACTCGGCCTGATCCTGCGCTGCGGCGGGTTGTGGTGACAGCACGGCCGCACCTCCGGCCAGGACAATGGCCGCGGCGAGGACAGACAGGGTGGTCTGACGCGGAATCATGGGACGAACCTTGTTGAACGCGCGACTGGGTGCCGGTGGCGCAACGGCGATGCCCGCCGCCGCGGTGTCCGGGCGAAATTCGAGAGTGCGAGGATGGAGGATGTTTGTTGCGCCGGAATGTCGTTCATCCGCCTGCATGACGCATGGTCATGTAACGAAACGATGATCGTTTCGCGGGATCGAGAATTCGCCAGCACAAGCGCGAACGCCGGGCGCATAGCCCGGCGTTGCGGCCGTCGAAAGGGACTTGGAACAGGATGCTGCGCGGCGGTTGCCGCGACTGTCAGAACGCGCCGAAGAGAATAGCCCCCACAAAGGCAAAAGCGGCGCACGCGGCAACAATGTTGACGTGACGCGAAATGACCACGGCTGACCTCCCTTGCAGGAACCGGGACCATGAATCTATGCCGGCTCATGGAAGCGCGCAAAGCGGATTCTGGCAATCCACAGGTCGACTCGTGCGCTTTTTTTGGCATGCTCCCGATCCCGATTGACAAGACTGCGGAAATTCGAGCGATCAACGCGCGGCGTTAGGTGAGGGTTCCTGACCCGTCGACTCGCGCCCCGCGGTTTGGCGTCGGCACCGCCGCCGGCCCGCATAGCGTCGCGGATCATTGATTCCCCGAGGGGCTGCTGTGCCATGGCTCGGCTTGACGGCCGGTGTCGCAGATGTCACGAATTTTAACATCATGGCGCGACAACCCGATTCCGCATTGTCAGAACGGCGTGGCTATCATCACGGCAATCTGCGTGAGGTGCTTCTCGAGGCCGCCCGCCGCCTGATCGCCGAACGCGGGCCTGCGGGTTTCACGCTGTCAGATGCGGCGAAGCTCGCCGGCGTATCTCCGGCCGCGCCCTACCGGCATTTCAAGGACCGTCAGGCCCTCCTCAAGGAGATCGCGGTGCAGGGCTTCCAGGCGCTCGGCGGGCGCCTTGGGGCTGCGGCCCGCTCCGGGGGCCCCGAAGGCTTTCTCGCGATGGGCCGCGCTTACCTCGCCTTCGCGCGCGAGGAGCCGGCCTATTACGCGGCTATGTTCAATACCGGACATACAGGGGACGAAGGCCCGAAGGACGATCCGGGTTTTGCGGCACTGCAGCAGGCGGTCGGCAGAGCCATCGGCAGCGACGACCCCGACAAGGTGAAGGCGGCGGCCACACTCGTCTTCGCCTTGACCCACGGACTGGCCTCGCTGTCGGCTCCAGGTTCGATCGCCATGCCCGGGGGGCTGTCCGATCCGGAACACCTGCTCGACATTGGCGTCGGCGCGCTGCTGACCGGGTTGAAAGCCAACTGATCCCACTCCGGTCGCCACCGCGGGCCGGCCATCGGTGAGTTCACCTCCCGGCGTGAAGTGAATGGGATTGACATCTTCAGTGTGAATGATAATATGTTTTACATTCACACTGAAGGAGAGTGGATATGACCTGTCTTCACCATTCCGCGGATCGCTTCGACCGTTCGACGCCGTTCCGCGGCGGCTGGCGCGGAGCGTTGGACCGGCGCTGGCATCCGGTCGAACTCACCGCGATGATCGTCGGCTTCGTGTTGTTCTGGCCCATCGGCCTTGCCATCCTCGCGTGGAAGAAGTGGATGCGTCCGGCTGACGGCGGCCGGCAGTCGATGCGTCCGCTGATTGGCCCCGGCGATACCGGCAACAGCGCGTTCGAGGACTACAAGACCGCCGAACTGGCGCGTCTCGAGCAGGAGCGTCGCCGGTTGTTCGAGGCGCAGGAGCAGTTCGCCGCCCATCTCGACCGCCTGAAGCGGGCGCGCGACCGGGCCGAGTTCGACCAGTTCATGGCGGAGCGCGCAGCCCCCGCCCAGAACCCGGTTGGCTGACGGTCAGGCGAGAGCCCGCATCAGGCCGAGGATCAGGCTGACGGCACCGCTGGCGACGGCGGTGCCGAATTTCAGCGCCGAGGCCCAGGGCACCAGCAGGGACACATCGGCCATGCCGGAATAGGCAAGGGCCAGCAGGGCGTTTTCCGTCAGATCGCTCGCAGCATAGGCGAGCGGCATGATCACCAGAAGCCGCCGGGTCCGATCGCCGAGCGGCAGTCCCGGTGCGGCAAGCCCTGCGGCGAGCAGGAGCGCCGCGGTCACCGCCGCCATCAGCGGGAGGTCCACAGCGAGTCCGAGAAGCGCCCGGCCGCGCAGTCCCCAGACGGTATCGAGATAGACGCGAAAATCGGCCGCCCCATAGCCGCCAAAGCGCGTGTCCGGGCGTTGCGACCTGAGGCAGGCCAGCCCGTCGCAGGGCGTCGCCGTCAAGGCCGCCTCGATCGGCGCATGGACGAAGGCAACGGCGAGGTAGCACGCCAGCACCGCCGCCAGTGCCAGAGCGAGTCGCTGCGGCGTCGCCTCCGCTGCCAGGGTCTCGGCGGCGGCAAGCGGCGTCACAGTCCCTTCGCCTCCATCCATGCGACGATGCGGATCGTCAGGCTGCGGGCGATGGGAATGGCGATATAGGCAGCGATCGCTGCCGCCGGCCAGGCGATGGCGAAAGCGGTCAACCAGCGCCGGAAATAGTCCGGGGGAAATCCGAGGTTCAGCCAGGTGATGAGCGCCGTCATCAGGAAGGCCATGACGGCGGCCATGAGGATGGGCTGGATGATGGCGGCTTTCGGCGGCATGGCAGGCTCCGGATGGTGGCCGGATCACTGCCGATTGCAGCGCGAAGCGCAAGGGCGTGATGCTCCTCGCATGGCAGGCCGGCGGTTCAGCCGGAATCGCGCTCGTTGAGGCGTCGCATGAGGCGGCGGTTCTGCAGTTCGAGCGTCTTCAGCTTGTCCGACAGCGAATCGGCCGCCGATGTCTCTGCCACGACGAAGGCGACGCCGATTTCCGGCAGGTGACGCCAAACGACGGTGCAGTCGAAGGTCTCGCCCTTCTGCGGGATCTTCAACGCGAAGTGATCGGGAAGGTCGTTCACACCGCCGCAGTCGAGGCGCGCGCCCTGGGGGGTGAAGTTCCTGACCGTGCATTCGGTAGAGCGCAGGCCCCCGGGGAACAGGATCGTTCCCTTCCAGAAGGTGCGCGAGCGCTGGATCGCGCGGCGCTCGGTGGCTGCGGTGGTTGTCACGGCGTGCAACCCGGGTCTGACGGAAGCGTCGCGCTCAGCCTAAGGCCGAGCCGTTAACCGTCCGTTGATACCGCGGCTGATGCAAATTGCCCCAAATAGGCCTTGGGGCGCGGCGGAGCGTAGCCGCCGACCTTCGATGTGCGAAGGCCGAGCGCGTGCAGGCTCTCGGCGAGCTTCACGGCGGCGGCGACCCCGTCGATGACCGGAAGGCCGTGCTCCTGCGACAGGGCCGCGGCGAGATCCGCCATGCCGGCACAGCCCAGCACGATGGCCTCGGCCCGGTCATCGGTCTTCGCCCGGGCGATCTCGTCGGAAATCCGGGCACGTGCATCGGAGGCGGGGTTCTCCAGTTCCAGCACCGGCACCTCGCAGGCGCGTACCCGCGCGCAGCGATGGGCGAAGCCGTACTTGTGGACATTGTGCTCGAGGGCCGGAACGGAGACGGCGAGCGTCGTGACGACGGAGAACTTCGTCGCCAGCAGCGCCGCCATGTGCATGGCGGCCTCGCCGATGCCGACCACCGGCACCGGCATCAGCGAGCGGGCGGCGTCGAGGCCGGTATCGTCGAAACAGGCGATGACGAAGGCATCCGCATGGGGCCTTGCGCGCATCTCCGCCAGCATGCCGGGGATGGAATAGACCTCGTCATAGTAGCCCTCGATCGAGACCGGCCCGCTGTCGGGGTTGACGGCCTCGACCACGGTGCCGGGGCCTGCGACGGCGCGCGCAGCCTCCCCGATGGTGCGGGTCATGGAGGCGGTGGTGTTCGGGTTGACGATGGTCAGGTGCATGGCGGAGACTGGCAACTCTATCGGGCCTTGCGACGCGGTTTGGAGCGGCGTCGGCCTGCGGGGGCGTTCTCAGCCGGCGTCGTCCAACCGGCCGCCTTCAAAACGATGTCCGGGTCGGCGTGCATGATCCGCACAAGCGTCCTCGCTGCGCCTGAGGGCTGGCGCTCGCCGCGTTCCCATTTGCGGACCGTACCGAGCGAAGCGCCGAGGACCGTCGCCATTTCAGCCTGGGTCAGACCGGCGCGCTCACGGGCCTCCGAGACCAGGCTGCTCGCGACCTGGTGTTCGCGCAAACCGGGGACGGCGCGCCCCCGGGCGTGGTCGAGCGCCTGTTCCAGGCCTTCGATGATTCCGTCAAACACATTTCCCATGATCATCGTCCATATTGCGCGCGGATGGCGTCCGTCAGAGTCCTCGCCTGCCGCCTCTGCTCGGCTGTCAGGTCGTCCTGTTCGCTCTTCCCGTAGATGGTGATGAGGAACACCGGCATCGCCAGGTCGTGGAAGAATGTTATCAGGCGCGCTCCTCCGCTCTTGCCGCGGCCGGACAGTGCAATCCGGACCTTCCGCAAGCCGCCCGTGCCCTGAATCAGATCACCTGCGGCGGGTGACGCGGCCACCATATCGATGACCTTCGCCCGTTCGTCCGCATCCAGAAGTCCTTCCGCACGGCGCAGGTAGCCGGGCGTCTCGACCACCGTCAGCATGATCTGATCTGGCACAATTTAATGTACCCCATTGGGGTATATAGAACAAGGGCTACCCTCTCACGCCGCCACCGGCGCGGTCGCCTCCGTCCGGAAGCAGCGCGCCTCGTGGCCCGCGCCGACCGCCACCGGCTCGGGCGTCGCCTCGGTGCAGGACGGCAGCGCCAGCTTGCAGCGCGGCGCGAAGGAGCAGCCGGGCGGCAGGTTGGCGAGGTCGGGCGGTGAGCCGGGAATGGCGTCGAGGCGGGTGCCCTTGGTCATGGCGTCGTGGGCCCGGCTCTTCATCAGGCCGATCGTATAGGGGTGGCGGGGGCTGCGCAGGATGTCGCGGATCGGCCCGGTCTCGACGATGCGCCCGCCATACATGACGGCGACGCGGTCGGCGACCTCGACGGCCACGCCGATGTCGTGGGTGACGAAGATCACCGCGATGCCGAATTCGCGCTGCAACTCTCGGATCAGCAGGAGGATCTGGATCTGCACGGTGGCGTCGAGCGCGGTGGTCGGCTCGTCGGCGAGCAGCACCTTGGGATTGCAGGCGAGGGCGAGGGCGATCATCGCCCGCTGCCGCATGCCGCCGGACATCTCGTGGGGGTAGTTGCCGAGGCGACGCTCGGGCGAGGGAATTCGGACCCGCTCGAAGAGGTCGAGCGCCCGCTTCATCGCGTCGTCCCACGAGCCGCCGTCATGCTTGACGATGGTCTCGGCGATCTGGTGGCCGAGGGTATAGACGGGATCGAGGGCGAGGGCCGGCTCCTGGAAGATCATCGAGACATCGCGGCCGCGGAAGGCCTGCAGGTCCTTCGGTCCCAGCGCCAGCACGTCCTTGCCGGCGACGGTGATGGCGCCCTCGATCTTCGTGCGCTTTTCCGGATTGAGGCGGAGCATAGCGCGCAGCGTCACCGACTTGCCGGAGCCGGATTCACCGAGGATGGCGAGGGTTTCGCCGCGGTCGAGCGAGAGGTCGACGCCGTTGATGGCGCAGATCGGCTTCGGACCGCCGGTAAAGGTGACCTTGAGATTGCGGATATCGACGAGCGGTGGGGCTGTCAGCATCTGTCCGTCCTCCTCACGCCGCAGCCGCGGAGGCGGGCGCCATGCTGTGGCCGGAGCCGGGCTCGGACCTCAGGCAGGCGACGTCATGCAGGGCCGCGGCGCGCGTCAGCACCGGCTCCCGCTGGGAGCAGACACCCTCGGCGAAGGTGCAGCGGGTGTGGAAGCGACAGCCGGGCGGCGGGTCGATGGGGTTCGGCGGATCGCCGAAGAGCGGCGCCTGCTCGGTCCGGTTGTCCGGGTCCATGGTCGGCATGGAGCGGGTGAGGGCGCCGGAATAGGGGTGGAACGGATCGTCGAAGATCGCCTCCGACGGGCCGATCTCGGCGACCTTGCCGAGATACATGACCATGACCCGGTCCGACACGTAGCGGACGACGTGCAGGTCGTGGGAAATGAAGACGTAGGTGAGCTTGAACTCTTCCTTGAGGTCGAGGAGGAGATTCAGCACCTGCGCCTCCACCGACTTGTCGAGGGCGGAGACCGCCTCGTCAAGGATGACGACCTTGGGCTGGAGGGCCAGCGCCCGGGCGATGTTGATGCGCTGGCGCTGGCCGCCGGAGAGTTCGTGCGGATAGCGGCCGGCGAAGCGCGAGGGTTCCAGACCGACCTTGGCGAGCAGGTCGCGGGCGCGTTCGATCGCCTCGCCCTGCGGCACCCCATGCACCTGCGGGCCGAAGGCGACGGAGCTTTCGATGGTGAGGCGCGGGTTGAGCGACGCGTAGCTGTCCTGGAACACCATCTGGACCTGGCGGCGATACTCGCTCAGCGACAGGTCGGGCGAACCGACCTTGGCGCCGTCGAAGAGGATCTCGCCCTTCGTCGGGTCCATCAGGTGCATGAGCAGGCGCGCGGTGGTCGACTTGCCGCAGCCGGATTCGCCGACGATGCCGAGCGTTTCGCCGTCCATGACATCGAAGTCGATGCCGTCGACGGCGCGCACCACCTTCTTCGGCCCGAACAGGCCTCCGGCGATGGGGAAGTGCTTGACGAGCCCCCGGACGGTGAGAAGCGGCTGGCTCATATCTTCACATCCATGGCGTTGCGCAGGCCGTCGGCCAGGACGTTGAAGGAGATCGAGGTGATGAAGATCATCACGCCGGGCAGGGCGGCGACCAGCGGCTGGTTGTAGATCGCGGTGCGCAGGGTGTTGAGCATCAGGCCCCATTCGGGCTCGGGCGGGCGCACGCCGAGGCCGAGGAAGGACAGGCCCGAGGCGAGGATCATCGACACCGAGATGAGACCCGTCGCATAGACGAAGATCGGTCCCAGCACGTTGCCGAGCACATGGACGCGGATGATGGTGAAGCCGCCGGCCCCGGAGGCGCGGGCCGCCTCGACATAGTCGCGGTTGCGGACCTGCGTCGTCACGGCCTCGGCGACGCGGGCGATCGGCGGAATGAAGACGACGGTGAGCGAGACGAGGGCGTTCTGGATGCCGGCGCCGAGAGCCCCCGAAAGCGCCACGGCCAGCAGCACCGAGGGGAAGGCGTAGAACACGTCGATGGTGCGCATCATCACCGTGTTGGTCTTGCCGCCGACATAGCCTGCGACGATGCCGATGAAGCTGCCGATGCCGAAGGCCATGATCACCGGCGTCACGCCCATCATCAGCGAATAGCGGGCGCCATAGATGAGGCGCGAGAGCATGTCGCGGCCGAGTTCGTCAGTGCCGAGCGGGAAGCCCGCCGTGCCGACGGGGCGGAGCCTGCGGATGGTGCGCCCGAGATAGGGGTCCATCGGCGCGACGAGCGGCGCCAGCAAAGCCATCAGGAAGAGCAGCAACACCAGGATGCCGGCGGCGATCGCCAGCTTGTCCTTGCCGAAGCGCCTGGCGACGCCCGCCCAGTATCCGGGCGATTTCTCGATCGGGGCGATGGTCTTGGCGGGGTCCTGCGGCAGGAGCGAGGCGACGGAGGCCATCGGGTCAGCTCCTCTGGATGCGCGGGTCGATGGTGGTCTGCACCACATCGACCATGAGGTTGAGGAGGACGAAGAACAGCGCGAGGACAAGGATGGTGCCCTGAAGGAGCGGCAGGTCGCGCTGGAAGATCGCGGCGTTCAGGAGGAACCCTGTTCCCGGCCAGGAGAAGACCGTCTCGATCAGGATCGAGCCGCCGAGCAGGTAGCCTAGCTGCAGGCCCATGACGGCGAGGGCGGTGGGCGCCGCATTCTTCACGACATGGCCGAAGATGCCGAATTCCGACAGGCCTTTGGCCCTCAGCGCCGGCACGAAATCCTGGGACAGAATGTCGGCGACGAGGGCGCGGATGGTGCGCGCGACGATGCCCATGGGGATGACGCTCATGGTGACGGCGGGCAGGATGAGGTGGCGGAAATGGGCCCAGTCGGGCTGCCAGTCGGACGACCCGCCCGGCCCGGCGCCGGTGGGCGGCAGCCAGTTGAGCTGCACCGCGAAGATGATGACCAGCACCATGCCCAGCCAGTAGTGCGGCACGGACACGCCGATCACCGAGAGGATGGAGGCGATCTTGTCGACCGGGCTGTTGCGGAAATAGCCGGCGACGAAGCCGAACAGCAGGCCGAAGAAGAAGCCGATGAAGGTGGCGACCACCGAGAGCAGCAGCGTGTTCTTCACCGCCCGGAATACCTCGCTCGAGACCGAGCGGCCGGTGGCGATGGAGGTTCCGAGGTCGCCTTGCAGGGCGCGCCAGCACCACAGGAAGAACTGCTCGTAGTACGGCCGGTCGAAGCCGTAGGCCTTCATCATCTGCTGCTTGAGTTCCTCGGACGCGTCCGGAGGCAGGACAGAGACGAGCGGGTCCCCGGGCGCGATGTGGACGAGGGCGAAGCAGACGACGGAGACGCCGATCACGATGGGGATCGTGTAGACGAGGCGTTTGCCCAGATAGACTAGCATTCACGGCGCCCCATGCTGCACTTCATCCGACGGTGACAGGACAGATGTCCTGGTACCAGTTCTGGGCCTGAACGAAGCCCTTGACCCGCGGCGACAGGGCGCGTGGCGCAACGTCGTGCGCGACGAAGAGGAACAGCGCGTCGTCGACGAACTTCTCGTGCGCGCGCTGGATCGCCGCCAGCTGCTCGGCCGTGTCGAAGGACGAGCGGATCTTCGCCAGCCGCGCATCCATGTCGGCGTCCTGGAAATAGCCCCAGTTGGTGCCGCGCGGCGGGAACAGGCTGCTGTCGAGATGGCGGATGAGCGCGGTGAACGGGTCCTGGCTGAAATAGGAGGAGTTGGTCGAATGGGCGCCGCGCGACGAGGGGTCCCGCGCTCCCGCCCGCCAGGAACTGGTCAGCGCGCTCCAGTCCATCACTTCGAACTCGACCTTGATGCCGATCTCGCCGAGATTTTGCTGGATGAGTTCGTTCATCACCAGCGGCTGCATCTGGCCGGACCCGGAGGGCGAGATGATCGCCTTGACGGTCAGCGGTTTTGCGGGACCGTAGCCGGCCTCGGCCATCAGCTTCAGGGCCGCGGGAACATCGGTCTTGACCTCGAAGGACGGCTTGCCGAACCAGGGGCTCGTCGGCGGCACCATGCCCCGGGCCGGCAGCATCATGCCCCCGAGAAGCTCCACCATGCCGGCGCGGTCGACGGCGAGGTTCGCCGCCTTGCGGATGCGGATGTCGTTCCAGGGCGAGCCTTCCACGCGGGAGAAGTGCCAGGTCCAGTTGTGCGGATAGACGTTGGAGGTGATCTGCATCCCGCGCGCGCGCATCTGGGGAATGCTGTCCGTCGCGGGCGCCTCGATCCAGTCGACCTGACCGGACAGCAATGCTGCCGTGCGCGATGTCGCCTCCGGCATGGGAACGAGGACGACGCGCGCGAGCCTTGGCCGGCGTGCCGGGTTCCAGTAGGCGGCGTTGGGGATGAGCTCCAGGCGTTCGCGCGGGGTGTAGCGGTCCACCTTCCAGGGGCCGGTTCCGGAGGGGCTCTTCAGGAAATTGTCCCAGTTGCGCCCGGTCTTCTCCCACTGGGCGGGCGAGGACATGAGGATCCAGGAAATCTCGTAGGGGAAGAGGGCGTTCGCAGAGTTCGCAATGAACTCGACCGTCATCGGATCGATGGCCCGGTAGCTCTTCACGGACGGAATGCGCGTGCGGCCCTGGCCGGCCTGGCGCGGGTCGTACTGGGGCGCGTCGTTCTTGAGGATCTTGTCGAAGTTCCAGACAACCGCCGCGGCGTCGAAGGGGGCCCCGTCGTGGAAGGTGACGCCGGGCCGCAACACGAAGGTCCAGCGCGTCGGGTCGGCGGGGTCGACCTGCCATGAGGTCGCCAGGCCGGGAACGAGGCCGCCCGGAGCGTCCGCCTTGCTGAGATCCCAGAGGATGAGGCTGTCGAAGACGTTGTAGCCGACGAACCGCATGCCTTCGGCACCTTGATCGGTCTGGCCGTTCGGCAGGGGAATGTCCGACGCCGTCATGGCGATGCGCAGCGTGCCCGAGCCCTGCGCGTGAACCTCGGCGATGTCGAGGAACGAGGCCGCGGCAGTACCGAGGCCCGCGGCCAGGATCTGGCGGCGATCTGGGGCAATCATGTCAGCCTCACGCGGCGGGGGGAGGGACCGGGCGGCCCTGCGGCCGCCCGGTCGAACCTGTGTGCGGACGTCAGGAGCCCGGACGGATGTCCATCGGCGCGATGTCGATGAACCAGGAGCGGGGCTGGACGACGCCGGTCACCCTGGCCGACATGGCGCGCGGACCGACGTCATGGGCGACCCAGAGGAACGGCGCCTCCTCGACGATGCGCTTGTGGAGCGCGGCGAGAGCGCGGTCGCGGCCGGCATCGTCGAAGGTCGAGCGGGCGGTCGCGGCGAGCTGGTCGAACTCGTCGGAGTTGAAGAAGCCCCAGTTGTTTGAGGCCGGCGGGTTGGTCTGCCGCGTCACGAAGCGGATCATGGCGAAGAACGGGTCCATGGCCGCGAAGGTGACGTTGGTCGCGTTGGCGCCGCGGGCGTTGGGATGGCCCGCACCCTCACGCCAGTTGGTGAAGACCGCGTTCCATTCGGCGACTTCCAGCTCGACGTTGAAGAAGCATTCCTTCAGCGCCTGCTGCAGCCACTCGTTCATGACGATCGGCTGCATCTGGCCGGAGCCCGAGGCCGAGGTCAGAACCTTCACCGTCAGGGGGCGGGACGCCGAGAAACCGGCCTCCTGCATCAGCTTCTGCGCGGCGGGCAGGTCGTACTTGATGGCGAAGGTCGGGTTGCCCCACCAGGGATGACCGGGCGGCACCGTGCCGACGGGAACCTCCATCAGGCCGCCGAGAAGCTCCTTCAGCTCGGCGCGGTTGATGCAGAGGTTGGCGGCATGGCGGACGCGGCGGTCGAGCCAGGGCGAGCCCTCGCGGA
This sequence comes from Phreatobacter aquiterrae, assembly GCF_053471285.1. Classification (NCBI taxonomy): domain Bacteria; kingdom Pseudomonadati; phylum Pseudomonadota; class Alphaproteobacteria; order Hyphomicrobiales; family Phreatobacteraceae; genus Phreatobacter; species Phreatobacter aquiterrae. The sequence goes on from NZ_JBJPHW010000009.1 coordinate 166,569, forward strand.
ACGAGAACTGCCAGGGCCAGACGTGCGGCTGGGCGTTGGTGTAGAGCGTGAAGCCGCGCTGCTTGATCTGCGGCACGGAATCCGGGGCCGGCGCCTCGATCCAGTCGACCTGACCGGAAAGGAGAGCGGCGGTGCGGGCGTTCGGCTCGGGCAGCGGCAGGAGGACGACGCGGTCGACCTTCGGCCGGCGGGCGGCGTCCCAGTAGTCCTTGTTGGCGACCATTTCGAAGCGCTCGCGCGGCACGAGGCGCACGCCGCGGAACGGGCCGGTGCCCGAGGGGTTGCTGGCGAAGGCGGTCCAGGCGGCCGCGGCCCGCGCCTTCGGATCGGCGACGGAGGCGGGAACCTCGGACAGGAGCTTCTGCCAGTGGGCCGGCGAGGCCATGAAGAGGTTGGTCAGATTGATCGGCAGGAACGAGTCCGGCGCCTTGGTGGTCAGCTCGACGGTGAGATCATCGATGGCGCGGGCCGAGGCGAGGTTCGGCATGCGCGAGACGGTGACGCCGACCTGGCTCTGGTCGAAATGCGGGGCAGCCTGATCGAGGACCTTCTGGACGTTCCAGACCACGGCCGCCGCGTTGAAGGGCGAGCCGTCGTGGAACTTCACACCGGGACGCAGGCGGAAGGTCCACTTGTTCTTGTCGGCGGCATCGACCGACCACGACAGGGCGAGGCCCGGGATGATCACGGAGGCGGCGTCGGCCTTCGACAGGTCCCAGTGGACGAGCGCGTCGTACATGGGAATGCCGGTGAAGCGGTTGCCCTCGAAGCCCTGGTCGGGCTGGCCATGGGTGCGCGGAATATCCGCGGCGGTCATGCCGATGCGCAGGACCTTTTCCTGCGCCATGACAGAGGCAGAGGTCACAAGCGCGCCCGCAAGGGCAATAGCGCCGGCGATCAAAGCCGGACGGAACGTGGTTCGCATACGAAGTCTCCCTGATGCTTCCTCGGGACAGGCTGGCAAGGCACATGCCAGCCTTCGCAAAGAGCCGGTTGATCCGGCTTCTCGTCACCTGACCTACCGTCACCGGCCGGCGGTTGCCGGACAGGGTGGCAGAATGCCTAATCCTTCAGCAGATCGATTTAGGTGGCAAGCGCATTTCATCACCGGCCGCTGCCAGCGACGTCGGCCTCAGATGAATCCCGCAACTCGGGCCGCGCCGGCGAGCAGGGCGCCGGCCAGAACCCAGAGCACCACGAGCCCCGACGCGCGGCGCTCCAGCACGGATTCGGCGGGGTTGTCGGGGTTGTAGTAGACGGTGACCTGCGATCCCGCGGGATAGCGGTCGGCGGCGCCCGAGATCAGGCCGGCGACGGTCGACGAGGCGTTGGCGCCGAAGGCGACGCGATCGCCGCCATAGGTCTGGCCATCCACCTTGAAGCTGTAGATGACGCGGGAGCGGAAGCCGCGCCGCCCCGTCCATGACGGATCGCGCGGCGTCATCTCGACCTCCTCGATTCCGGACGTCCCGATCCGGCCCCGCGCCTCGTGCCAGCGCAGGGAAGCGGCGACCTGCCCCCGCAGCATGAAGCCCATGCGCAGGGCGATGAGGCCCATCGCGGCGAGGACGACGGCCATGCCGGCCTGGCCCGGCTCCGGCATATGGGGGCGGAGCCATCGGACGATGTCGGTCGTGCCGAAGACGAGCGCGGCGGCCCCGACGACGATCAGGGCCGCGACGAGGGAGAGTGCCTGGAAGGCGCCCTCCGGCATGTCGCGCTCGATCACGGCCTGGCTCGGATCGTCGGGATCGTAGAAGACGGTGACCTCAGCACCCTTCCTGAACTTCGCCAGGGTCTCGGTCACGTCGGTGTTTCCGAGGTTCTCGCGGATGCTGTAGCGGTCGCTCCGGTAGGTGCGGTTGCCGACCTTGTAGGTGAAGGTGATGGCGGGGAAGTTGCGCATCTCCATGCGCCCCTCTCCCGCACTCACCTCGCGCTGCACGACGCGTGAGGAGACGATTCGCCCCGGTGCCGGCAGCCAGCGGCTGGCCTTGCGCACCTCCCACCACTTGACGGCGATCGCCAGGGCCAGCACCGCGGCGACGACGCAGGCAAAGCCGATGAGGAGATACCTGACTTCCATACGCCCCTCCCTCCTGGCCTTCTATCGGACCGGAATTGCGCTGCGACGTCGAGAGGTGGGCGCGCCCGTCAGGCGGGCAGGGGAAGCGGGCCGCCTGCCGACGTCTCGACGGCCTGGGCGATGCGCAGGGCCATGGCGTCGTGGAACCGCGGGGTGACCACCTGGAAGCCGATGGGCAGGCCGGAGGCCGTGAGGCCGACCGGCACGGAGACGCCGCACCACTCCAGATAATTGACGAAGCGGGTGAAAATGCCCGGCAGCCCGGCCTCGTCGACCTGCGTCAGGGGCACGGCCGGGCTCGGCGTGGTCGGCAGGACCAGCGCATCGATGCCGCTGCCGGCGAGCCGGCCATGGGCCGCCGCCATGCGCGCCTGGCGTGTTTCCACCGCGGCGAAATAGCGCGTCGCCGGGATGTCGAAACCGCCGCCGATGCGCCGCGCCGCCCAGCTGCCGAGCCGGCACGGCGTCTCCCGCGCGAGCGCGCCATGGTGATGCGCGCCCTCGACCATCATCAGTTCGCCGCAGGACGACGTGTAGGTCATCAGCGTCTCGGGCAGCGAGACGGGCACGATCCGCGCCCCGGCGGCCTCCAGCGCCCGGACCGTCGCCTCGAAGCGAGCCGCGACCTCGCCGTCGACGGCAAGGCCGGCATCGATGGCAAGGACGCCGAGGGTCAGGCCCTTCACGCCGCCGTCGATGCCGCCGACGAGGTCGAGGCCAGAGGCGCCGGTGGTCGACCCGTCGGCCGGGTCCGAGCCGAGCATGACCTGGCTCATCACGGCGGCGTCGCGGACGGTACGCGCTAATGGGCCGATCGTGTCGAAGTGCAGCGCCAGGGGCACGACCCCGGCGCGGCTGACGAGGCCCATCGAGGTCTTGTGGCCGACCGTGCCGCACCAGGCGGCGGGCAGGCGCACCGATCCGCCGGTATCCGTGCCGAAGCCGATGGGCACGAGCCCGGCGCCGACCGCAACGCCGGTTCCCGACGACGATCCGCCGGGCACGCGATGGGTGACGGGATCGTGCGGGTTCACCGGCGTTCCGGTGATCGGATTGGTGCCCCAGCCGCCAAAGGCATATTCGACCGTGTGGGTCTTGCCGACGACGATGGCGCCGGCCGCCCTCAAGCGCGACACGCACCAGGCGTCTGAGGCTGCTGCCGGCAGGTGGTCGCGGGTCACAGAGCCGGCGCGTGTCTTCTGGCCGGAGACATCGACGATGTCCTTGACCGCCACGGGGACGCCGTGGAGCGGGCCACGCCGGTGACCGTGCGCCATCAGGGTGTCGAGCATGTCGGCCTCGGCCCGCGCCTCGTCGGCCATGACGGCGATGAAGGCGTGCAGGCGCTCGTTCGACGCGGCGATCCGGGCGAGAGATGTCTCGACGACGGCGCGCGCGCTGGTCTCGCCAGCGGCGATGGCCTCCGCGGTGGCGACGGCCCCTTGGGCGAGGACGGCGGCTGCATCGGTCATGGGACGGTCTCCAGTGCGGGCAGGCCCAGGCGGGCCGCGACGAGATCGGCGATTGCGAGGGAGGCGGTCAGGCCCGGGCTTTCGATGCCCAGCAGATTGACGAGGTTGGGCACGCCATGGACCTCGGGTCCGTCGACGCGGAAATCCGGCATGGGCGTGCCCGGCCCGTGCAGCTTGGGGCGGATGCCGGAATAGTCGGGCTGCAGCGCGCCGTCCGGCAGGTCCGGCCAGTAGGCGCGGATGGCGGCATAGAAACTCTCGGAGCGGGCCGGGTTCACGACGAGGTCGTTCTCGCTCTCCACCCATTCGACGTCCGGTCCGAAGCGGCAGCGCCCCTGCAGATCGACGGTGGCGTGGACGCCGAGGCCGGCGCCGTCGGGCATCGGATAGACGAGGCGGGAGAAGGGCTGGCGGCCGACGAGGGAAAAGTAGTTGCCCTTCGCATACCACTGGCGCGGAGCGTGCTCCTGCGGGAATCCGGCAAGGGCGTTGAGGAATTTCGGCGCGAAATGGCCTGCCGCATTGACGACGATGCGGGCGGTGATCTCGGCTGCCTCGGCGCCTCCGGTTTGGAGCAGGATACCCTCAGATGTGATGGCGGCCGAGACGATGGGCGTCTCGAAGGCGATCATGCCGCCCGCAGTCTCCAGGTCACCCTGCAGGGCGAGCATGAATCCGTGGCTGTCGACGATGCCCGTGGTGGCCGAGAAGAAGGCCTTCACGCAGGAGACGGCCGGCTCCGTGGCGCGGACCTCGTCCGCCGTCTTCCACGACAGGCCGGCAACGCCGTTGGCATGGGCCTGGTCCCAGATCGCCTGCAGCTTCGGCAACTGGTCTTCGGCGGTCGCCACCATCAGCTTGCCGCAGTTGACCGTCGTCACGCCGCGATCGGCGCAGTAGCGGTAGAGCAGTTCCTTGCCCCGCAGGCAGGCCGTCGCCTTGATCGATCCGGAGGGGTAGTAGAGCGCGGCGTGGATGACCTCGCTGTTGCGCGACGAGGTGCCGGTGCCGATGGCGTCGGCCGCCTCGACAACGAGAGTGTCGAGCCCCGCGAGGGCGAGGCGGCGGGCGGCGGCGAGGCCCACGACCCCGGCGCCGATCACCACGGCATCGATGGACCAGGCTGTCATGCGGTGCGGCCGAGGGGGCGGGAGCGAGCGGTCATGCTCCCTTCTTAGGGCGCGGTTGACGTTCGGAAAAGCGCTCCGCCCGCGCGGCTGGTCCCCGGCGACCGATGCCGGGTCACTCGATCAGCCGGACCACGGTCGTCGTCGTGGTGCTGACCTTCGGGCATTCGACGATGACGCGGATGTCGTCGTAGTCGCCGTCCGTCCAGCCATAGCCGGGCGGGCGATCCTCCCAGCCGAAATACATAAACTTGCCGGGCTCGCAGGCCTTCGTCGCCTGCTGCGGCGTGCGGTTCCGGCCCTCGGGGATGATGCCGCCCTTGCCCTTGGCCTTGCACTGGCCGAGCGTGTCGCAGATCACCGTCTCGAGAATCGGCACAGCGTTGGTGAAGTTGTGGGTCGGCACGCCTGCGGTCAGCGTCGTGTCGGAATAGTAGTTGTAGGACAGGTTGTTGGACCAGGGACTGGCCCAATCGGCAGGGTTGTTCGGGATGAGCGTGCCGAGCGCTGCGGTGTCCCAGAGGTGCGGCTGGGTGCGGGCGTTGCGGACGTTGTAGAGGCGATAGGAGAAGGTCTCGCCCTCCTTGCAGACCGGCATGTTGAAATTGTACTTCGTGCCGGCATTGTCGGCGATGGCCGTCATCTGCGAGCGGCCGAAATCCGCGTGATGCTGGCGGCTCTTGTCGAAGCAATAGACATACATGCGGTTGTAGTCGCCGGCCTCCGGATCGAGTTCGGCGACGACCGGCTTGGCGCTGGTCACCGTGTGGTGTGAGGTCGCGGTGGCGCCGGACCTCGCGACGACGTTGAGGGTCGTCATGCCGATGACGCCGAGGATGGCGGTCGGCATGGTGGCGCCATCGGTCATGATGCGCACCGTCCGCCCGCCGTCGGAGGTCTCGATCCTGACCGGATAGGCCTTGAGATGGCCGGCGAGATGACCGTCGAGATGGTTCCGGGCGATGGTCTTCACGGCAGCCTCGCCGAGCGCGTGCTGGCGCGCGGCGGCGAGGGCTGCCGCGTCGAAAGCGCCCTGCAGTTCGGCGGCATCGCGGGAGGCGCGATGGAAATCCACCGCCCCGCCGACCGTCCCGAACAGCGGGATCGCGGCCAGCGCAAAGGTGACGGCGATATTGCCGCGCTTGTCCTGACGAAAACCCGCCAGAATATTCCGACCGTTGAACGCCATGGCGGCCTCCCGGGACAGTTCCTGGAGCCAGACAATAGCGGGCAGGGATTGCCGTCAGGTTTTCGTAAAATGCGAACAATCGGAAACGGGCGTTAACCATCGATGCCGGCGGATCCGCTGGCGGCTCCTCAGGGAGCGAGAAGAATGCCGATGGCGGAGCCGATGAGCACCCACAAGCCGACACTGGCGGCAAGCGCCACGCGCCACCGCCCCGAGACCGGCATCGTCTCAGGACCGGAGATCAGGGGCGCCACCCGGGCCGTCTGCCGTATGCGGGGGATGTGCATAAGCGTCGAGACTCTCTGTTCCCGATGAAGTCTAGAGGACCCCCGGGAAGATTCGCCACGACGAAACCGCTGATTATCACAGAAAGTTCCCGGGATATCCGGCTACCGCCAGCGACGGTGCAGCCAGAGCCATTGCTCCGGATGCTCGCGCACCCAGCCCTCGACGATATTATTCATCATCTGCATCGCGGCCTGCACATCGACGCGGCCTTCGGCGTCACGGGGCAGGGCAAGTTGCTCGGTCGCCTCCAGCCGGAAGCGGTTGCCGGGCAGGCGGATGACGCGGGCGCCGTGGACCGGGCAGTCGAACTCACGGGCGAGGCGCGCCGCGGTCGGATTGGCCTTGGCCGGCCGGCCGAAGAAGGTCACGTCGACGCCGCGATGGAGATGCTGGTCGATCAGCATGCCGACATGGTTGTTCGCTTCCAGTTCGCGGGCGAGTTTCAGCACGCCGCCACCACCGGAGGCGACCATCTTGCCCATGGTCTTGCCGCGGATCTTCTGGATGGCGCGGGCGACGAAGCGGTTGTTCGGCATGCGGTAGAGCGCCGTCATGTCGAGGCCGTGGGCGGCGGCGGCGACCGCCGGCATCTCCCAGTTGGCGAGGTGCGCGGCAAAGAAGATGGCCGGCTTGCCGTCATCGCGCAGGCGCTCGTAGAGCCCGACGTCCTCGGTGATGATCCGACCCTCGTTCGGGCGGGCGGGATCATAGTCCCAGAGGTCGTCCATGCAGGCATATTCGAAGGCGGTGCGGCCGAGGTTCTCCCAGACGCCCCGCAGGATCGCCAGGATCTCCTCCTCCGACTTCTCCGGGAAGGCCGCCTTCAGGTTGCCGTAGCCGGTCCGGTTGGCCGAGATCAGCGGCGCGAGGCGCGGCAGGATCCAGCCGCCGATATTGCTCGCCCGGTCGGGGCCGAGCGCGCGGATCGCCGCCATGGCGCCGAGCACGAGGATGCCGACGACCCAGTCGAAGGGGAGCATCACCCAGGGGTGCCTGTGGCGGAGCCAGCGGACCAAGGCCGGCGGCCTTCAGATCTGGACGAGGATCTTGCCGAAGACCTTGCGGCCTTCCAGCCGGTCGAGGGCCTCGGAGAACCTGTCCATCGGCAGTTCGGTGTCGATGACCGGCGTGACGCCGGCCTCGATGCGCTTCAACCCGTCGGCGATGGCCCGCATCGGCGCGCCGAAGGAGCCGAAGATCTTGTACTGCTGCTGGAACAGTTGCATCAGGTTGAAGGTGATGGTTGCCCCCGAGGTTGCGCCGCAGGTGGCGAGACGGCCGCCGCGCCGCAGGCAGAACAGCGACTGGTTGAAGGTGTCGGCGCCGGTGTGCTCGAAGGCGACATCGACACCCTTCTTTTTCGTAATCTTGCGCACGACGCCCTCGAAGCGCTCGGTGCGATAGTTGATGGCGTGGTCGGCGCCGATCGCCAGCGCCTTCGCCGCCTTGTCGTCGTCGCCCACCGTGGTGATGACGGCGCAGCCGAGCGCCTTCGCCACCTTGATTGCCACGGTGCCGATGCCGGAGCCGCCGGCCTGGACGAGCACCGTCTCGCCGGGCTGGAGCCTGCAATTGTCGAACAGCATGTGCTCGACGGTGGAGAAGGTGATCGGGGCCGTGGCGGCGTCGCGCAGCGAAACGCCGGCGGGAACCTTCAGGACGTGGCGCGCCTCCATCGTGACCATCTCGGAGGCGAAGCCGTCGATGTGGAAGCCCATGATGCCCTGCACGTCGGTGCACAGGTTGTCCTGGCCCGCCTTGCAGAACCGGCAGGCACCGCAGGTCTTGGCGCCGAACATGACGACCTTGTCGCCGGGGACGAAGGCCGTGACCCCGTCGCCGACGCTCTCGATGGTGCCGGAGGCCTCGGCCCCGACCACTAGCGGCATCTTGCGCTTGGCAAACGCCATGCCTCGGAAGCCCCAGACGTCGATGTGGTTGAGGGCGACGGCGGCAATCTTGATGCGGACCTCGCCCTCGGCCGGGGCGGGGGCATCCGCGATCTCTTCGATGCGAAGGTCACGGTCACCGTGGAGGCGCAGGGCGCGCATGGGCATGATCCTCTCGAGGGCGGAAGGGCCCGCGGCGCGGCGATGATGGTCGCGCGCCCGCAATGCATGGGAAGCGCCGGTGCCTAATGGCCCGGACCCGTGGCGTCAACCGACGGGCACACTACGCCGGCGGCGGAGCCATGGATCGCCGCCGGGAAGGCGGCGCCCGCCGGTGGGATCGGCACGACCGGGTGCAGTGCGAGGAAGGGTTGATGCGACAGGCCGCCTCATCTATAGCAGCACCAACCCATTCGAGGCGCCCCGAGCGGGCGAATGCCTTGTTTCGTGCCGCTTGATCACCATCTGACGGCCGCCACGGAGATTGCAGCACCATGTCGTCCACCTTCGAAACCGTCTCGAAGATCATTTCGGAAACCTGTGACATTCCGCTCGAGAAGATCACGCCCGAGAGCCACGCGATCGACGATCTCGGCATCGATTCGCTGGATTTTCTCGATATCGCCTTCGCCATCGACAAGGCCTTCGGCATCAAGCTGCCGCTGGAGAAGTGGACGCAGGAAGTGAACGAGGGCAAGGCCAAGACCGAGGACTACTTCGTGCTCGGCGCGCTCTGCGGCAAGATCGACGAACTCGTCGCCGCCAAGGGCGCCTGATTCTCCGGGCGCCGGCCCGCCGCAGAGGCGCTGGCCGCGTTCCGTGCATGACCGGCCGGACCCTCCGGCCGGTTTCGTCTTCCAACACCAGCCCTGACGCCTCCCGGCGGGGGAGATCAAAGCCTCCCATGCGGCTCGAATACTTCCAGATGATCACGCGCGTCCTGTCCTTCGACGCGCAGGCGAAGACGCTCACCGCCGCCGCCGACGTGCCGGCGGAAAGCCCGGTCTTCGAAGGCCATTTCCCGGGCTATCCGCTGTTGCCGGGCGTCCTGATGATCGAGGCGATGGCGCAGGCCTCCGGCTGGCTGATCCTCGGCCTCAACGGCCTCACCGCCATGCCGTTTCTGGTCGGTACCAACACCACCAAGATGCGCGACTTCGTGCAGCCCTCGACGCCGCTCGTTGTCCACGCCGAAATGGTGGGCGACGGCTCCGGCTATGCCGTGACGAAGGCCTTCATCACCCGCGAGGGCAGGAAGGTCGCCGAGGCCGAGATCAAGTTCGCGGTGAAGACCTTCCCCGATCCGAAATTCGCCGCGATGATCCGCGAGTGGGGGGAACGTCTCCAGTTCCCGTTCGAGAAGCTGGAAACAGCCTGAAGGGAGTGCATGATGGCGATTGCCCCGGAACGTGAAGCCTGGATCACGGGGATCGGTCTCGTCTCCGCCCTGGGCGAGGGGCTCGATGCGCACTGGCAGGCGCTGAACGGCGGCCAGGACGACTGGCTGAAGCTCGACACCTCGACCTATGCGCCCTACCAGGTCCACCCGGCCGTGGCGCTGGACCTCGTCAATCAGATCCCCGATCGCGGCGACCGCCGGCAGATGGAGGCCTGGCAGCGCCTCGGCACCTATGCGGCGGGCCTTGCCCTCGACAATGCCGGGGCGAAGGGCGATGCCGATCTCCTGAAGCGCATGCACATGATCGTCGCGGCCGGCGGCGGCGAGCGCGACTATGCGGTCGACGGACAGATCCTGTCGGGGCTCGAGGCATCGAACGAGCCGGGCAAGTTCCTCAACGAGCGGCTGATGAACGATCTGAGGCCGACGCTCTTCCTCGCGCAGCTCTCCAACCTTCTCGCCGGAAACATCTCCATCGTTCATGGGGCGGTCGGTTCCTCGCGCACCTTCATGGGCGAGGAGATGGCGGGCGTCGACGCGGTGCGCGTCGCTCTCGGCCGCTGCCATGCCGGGCAGGGCGATATCTTCCTCGTCGGTGGCGCCTACTCGGCCGAGCGGCCGGACACGATCCTGCACTTCGAGCTCGGCCACATGAACTGGACGAAGCCCTGGGCGCCGGTCTGGGAGCGCCCGAAGGACGGCGGCGGCACCATTCTCGGTTCGGTCGGCGCCTTCCTCGTGATCGAGGCGCGCGAGCATGCCGAAAAGCGCGGCGCCAAGCCGATCGCGAAGTTGACGAAGGTCGCCTCCGATCGCACCCGCCGCAAGGACGGCGATGCGGAGCACTCCATGGCGGTGCAGTGGAACGAGATTTCGCCGGGCCTCATTCCCGGCGCGACGGTCGTCGTCTCCGGCGCGACCGGCGTGAGCGAGCCGGTCGCCATCGAGCGCGATCTTCTCGACCAGCGCCGCGTGCCGACGCGGGCGACGGGCTCGGTCATCGGCCACAGCGTCGAGGCGACATTCCCGGCCAATGTGGCGCTGGCCGCCATGATGGTGCAGCGCGGCGAGGCCGTGCCGCCGGTCGGCGCGTCGAAGGACGAGGCGCGCATGACCCGCAAGGTGAAGCAGGCCGTGGTCACCTCGGTGGGCCACTGGCGCGGCGAGGGCATGGCCCTCGTCGAAGCGGTTTGAGGAGGGGACGATGGCTGCCATGAAAGACAAGCACGGCCGTCCGGTCGTCGTCGTCACCGGCATGGGCGTCGTCACCTCGCTCGGCAAGGGCAAGGACGAGAACTGGGCGAAGCTCACGGCGGGCGAGTCGGGGATCCACACCATCACCCGTTTCCCGATCGAGGGCCTGCGCACGACGATCGCCGGCACCGTCGATTTCGTGCCCTTCGAGAACGCGCCTGACCTCACCACCAAGATGGCGGCGCTGGCGGGCGAAGAGGCCGTGGCCGAGGCGAAGATCGGCGAGGCCGGCGCCTTTCCCGGCCCGCTGTTCGTCGGCATGCCGCCGGTCGAGCTTGAATGGCCGCAGCGCCAGGATATCGCGAAGGCCTCCGGCAAGACCGCCGACATCACCTATTCCGACATTCTGAAGGGCGCGGCGGCGAAGGACTTCTCCGCCATGCAGACGCGCTTCCTGTTCGGCTCGGTGGGCGATCAACTCGCCGACCGCTTCGGCACAAAGGGCGCTCCCATTTCGATCTCGACCGCCTGCGCCACGGGCGCGACCGCCATCCAGCTCGCCGTCGAGGCCATCCGCCGCGGCGAGACCGAGGCGGCCCTGGTCATCGGCGCCGACGGTTCGGCCAACCAGGAATCGCTGGTGCGCTTCTCGCTCCTCTCGGCGCTCTCCACCCGCAACGACGATCCGAAGGCCGCCGCCCGGCCCTTCGCCAGGGATCGCGAGGGCTTCGTCATGGCGGAAGGGGCGGGGGCTCTCGTCCTCGAATCCTACGAACACGCGACGGCGCGCGGCGCGACGATCCTCGGCGTGGTCGAGGGTTGCGGCGAGATGGCCGATTCGTTCCACCGCACGCGCTCGAGCCCGGATGGCGCGCCGATCATCGGCTGCATCAGGAACGCGCTCGAGGATGCCGGCGTGACGCCGGCGGACGTTCAGTACGTCAACGCCCACGGCACCTCAACGCCCGAGAACGACAAGATGGAGTATGTCGGCCTGTCGGCGGTGTTCGGGGATCACCTCGCCAACATCGCCGTCTCCTCCAACAAGTCGATGATCGGCCATACGCTCTCGGCCGCCGGCGCCATCGAGGCGGTGTTCACGCTGATGACGATCCGCAACGGCGTCATCCCGCCGACGATCAACCAGACCGAGGCCGATCCGACGATCAAGCTCGATCTCGTGCCGAATGTGGCGCGCAAGGCCAAGGTGACACGCGCTATCTCCAACTCCTTCGGCTTCGGTGGACAGAACGTCTGCCTGGTGCTCGCCGCGGAGCCTGTCTGATGGGACGCGTTCTCGTCACCGGCGGCGCCAAGGGCATGGGCGCGGCCATCGTCCGGGCGCTGGTGGCTTCCGGCCATGACGTCACCTTCACCGTGCGGTCGTCCGGCGAGGCGGCCGAGGCGCTCGCCGCCGAATTGAAGACAGCGCATCCCTACCGCGATATCGCCATCGCCACCCTGGACCTTGCCGACAAGGCGGCGGTCGAGGCCTTCTGCAGCGAGCTGGAAAAGGGCGAGGCGTTCTACGGTCTCGTCCACAATGCCGGCCAGCCCTATGACCAGCTCGCCGCGGTCATGGACCAGGCGAAGGCCGAGGCGGTTATGCAGATCAACTTCTTCGCCTTCACGCGCCTGGTGAACGCCGTGGTGCGGCCGATGATGCGCGCGCGCTCCGGGCGCATCGTCGCCATCGGTTCGGTGACGGCCGAACGCTCGAACCAGGGCAATGCGGCCTACGGCGCCTCCAAGGCGGCGCTCGCCGCCTATTGCCGCACGCTGGCGATCGAGAGCGCCAAGCGCGGCGTCTCCGTCAACGTCGTCGCCCCGGGCTTCGTCGATACCGACATGATGGCGAAATATGCCGACTACCGGGAGAAGATGGAAAGCCAGATTCCGGCCGGCCGCTTCGCGCGGCCGGAGGAGGTCGGCGGGCTCGTCGCCTATCTCATCTCGCCGCTCGCCGGCTACCTCACCGGTGCCACCATCACCCTCGACGGCGGGTTGACGGCCTCGATGGGGCTGCAGCGCTGAAGGGCGGTATCGGGGTGACGCGCATGGCTCCCGCAGATCCGGAAGCGAAGCGACACACTGTCCTCACCGCCGCCTGGGCGTGGCTCCGGGCGACGATCGACGATCCCAACCGCATCGCCTGGCTCTATATCCCCGTCCTCGGCTTCCTGCCGCTGACCTTCGGGAGCACCGCGACCTTCTTCTATTTCGGCGCCTGCATCTATGTCGGCCTGATTTTCCTCGCCCGCCGCATCACCTGGGTCTGGCCACCGACGACCACCTTCGGCTGCCTCGTGACGCTCGGCTATTTCGCGGTGACCCTGATCTCGCCGCTGGTCTTCCCCCACCGGGCCGAGGGCTGGATGGATGTCGGCACGGCGTTGCACTACCTGACGCTCGTCATGCTGGTCGGAACGCTGGTCCAGACACCGAAGGTCGACGTCTTCGACCTGTTTCTGAACGGCGTGCGGGCCGCCGCCATCGTCTCCTTCGGTCATGCGCTCGTGCAGGTGTTTGCTTTCGGCGCCTCGCGCGCCACGGCCGGCATGGCCAACGCGATTCCCTTCGGAGACACGGCGGCGCTGGCGGCGGGGCTGTCGATGGTCGGCTTCACGCGCCTGTCGCCGCGCATGCGGCTGTTCGCGCTCGCAGCGCTCCTGTGCGGCATTGGTGGCACCTTCCTGTCGCAGACGCGCGGCGCCCTGCTGGCGCTGCCGCTGATCGCGGTGGTGATCGCGGTCCACCTCTGGCCGATGATCCGGGTCCGGCTCTGGCAGGCCGGGCTTCTGGCGGCGGCTGTCGCCGCTTCCCTCGTCGCCTTCGCCATCGCCATCAAGGTGCCGGAGCGGATCGACGAGGTGCGCCAGGCGCTGGAGAGCGAAACGCTGGCCCCCCACCGCGACCCCTCGACCGCCCATCGGGTCGTGCTCTGGACCTATGGACTGGATGCCTTCCTGGAGAGCCCGCTGCTCGGCTACGGCAGCCAGAACGCCGTCGATGTGGTGCGTGAGCGGGCGGCCCGCGATGGCTTAGATATTCCGCGCTACACGCATTTGCACAATGAGTTCATCTCGACCGCGGTCGGGCGCGGGGTGGTCGGCCTCGTCGCTCTGGTCCTCCTGCTGCTGGCGCCGGTCATCATCGCGGCCGACGCTGCTCGCGATGGCCGCTATCGGGACAGGGTGGCCTTCGCGATATTGCTGTCGGGCGGCTATGCCATCTTCGGCCTGACCAACCTCCTGTTCAGCCACGACCAGACCAACACGGTTTTTGCGTCCTGCTACCTCGTGCTGCTGGTCGCCGCCCATCAGTCGCGGGTCGGGCTCACGACATTCCAGAGGCCGTTCCTCGGCGTGCCGCCGCGGCGCTGAGGACGCCCCGGCGTTGACCATTCCGAGCGATGCTTGTGGCGCCCCGCGTGGCCAGCGGCTAGGTCATGGGCGACCATGCTGAGCAAGAAGTGAAGGATTTGCGTCCAATGTCGAAGCACGCGCGGATCGTTCCCGTCATCCTGTCCGGCGGCGCCGGCACGCGGCTCTGGCCCGCCTCGCGGGAGGCCTATCCGAAACAGTTCCTGCCGCTGCTCGGCGAGCGCTCCACCTTCGAGGAGACGCTCGCCCGCGTCTCCTACCGGGAGGTCTTCACCGATCCCGTCATCGTCACGGGCGAGGACTTCCGCTTCCTGGTCGCCGACCAGCTCGCGCGCGCGGGCGCGCCCGGACGCATCATCCTCGAACCCATGCGCCGCGACTCCGGACCGGCCATCGCGGTCGCCGCCGAACTGGTGTCGAAGGCCGATCCCGATGCCGTCATGCTGGTGCTCGCAGCCGACCATCTCGTCACCGATCCGGGCGCCTTCGCATCGACCGCGCAGGCGGGGCTGGCGGCTGCGGAGGCCGGGGCCCTCGTCACCTTCGGCATCCTCCCGACCCATCCCGCCACCGGCTACGGCTATATCAGACCCGGCGACATGATGGACGGCCGTGTGCGCATGGTCGCCGCCTTCGTCGAGAAGCCGGACGAGGAGAAGGCCAAGTCCTTCCTCGACCAGGGCTATCTGTGGAACTCCGGCAACTTCCTTTTCCGCGCCGATGTCTTCCTCACCGAGCTTGCGCGCTTCGAGCCGGAGATCGCCAGCGCGGCCAAGGCCGTCGCGGGCTCCATGACCGTGGACCAGACGGGCAACGTCACCTTCGAGCGCATCGACCGCGAAGCCTTCGCTGCCTCTCCGGCGAAATCGGTCGACTATGCGGTGATGGAGCGCACCGACCGCGCTGCCGTGATCGAGGCCGACTACGCCTGGTCGGACCTCGGTTCGTGGGAATCGCTCTGGGAGATGTCGGCCAAGGACGATGCCGGCAACGCGGTGCGCGGCGCCGTGTCGCTCGCCGGCACCCGCAACTCCTATGTCGCCAGTGATGACATCCACACCGCCGTGATCGGGCTCGAGGACGTCGCCGTCATCGCCACCAAGGACGCGGTGCTGGTCGCCCATCGCTCGGTCGCGGGCGAACTCAAGACCCTTGTTGCCGACCTGCGCGGCGGCGGCGCCGAGACGCGCCGTCTCGCGGACGAACATCGCCAAGTCCTGCGCCCCTGGGGCTCCTACGAGAGCATCGACCGGGGCGACCGCTTCCAGGTGAAGCGCATCGTGGTGAAGCCGGGCGCCCGGCTGTCGCTGCAGAAGCACTTCCACCGCGCCGAGCACTGGATCGTGGTCAAGGGCACCGCCACCGTCGAGGTCGACGAGACGACGAAGATCGTGCGCGAGAACGAGAACGTCTACATCCCGCTCGGCGCCTGGCACCGGCTCACCAACGAGGGGAAGATCCCGCTGGA
The DNA here is from genome assembly GCF_053471285.1 of Phreatobacter aquiterrae. Taxonomy (NCBI): domain Bacteria; kingdom Pseudomonadati; phylum Pseudomonadota; class Alphaproteobacteria; order Hyphomicrobiales; family Phreatobacteraceae; genus Phreatobacter; species Phreatobacter aquiterrae. The sequence continues at coordinate 182,064 of NZ_JBJPHW010000009.1, forward strand.
ACTGATCGAGGTGCAGTCGGGCAGCTACCTCGGCGAGGACGACATCGTCCGCTCCCAGGACGACTACAAGCGCGTCTGAGCCAGGCCCGCTGCCGCGCGCACCATGCGCGCGAGCCCCGCCGAGGAAGGCTCGACCGGCCGCCAGCCGAGGGCGCGGATCGCTGAATCGTCCACGACGAGGTCGCCGAGCAGCTGGTCCAGGAGATCCGGCGCGAGCATCGACAGGCCTCCCACTGTCAGTTTCGTTGGTAGCGAGAACATTCCGGGCTTGCGGCCCAGTCCCGCCCGCATCATGGCGATCATCTGACCCACCGTCTGAGGATGGCCGTCGGAGATGTGCAGGGTTCTCCCGCGTGCCCCTTGGCAGGTCAGCAGGAAGGTGACGGCCTCCGCCAGATTGAGATCGGAGAGAACCGAACGCCGGCCGGTCAGCCCTCCGAATGGCAACGGCAGGCGAAGGCGGGCAAGATCGGCGAGCCTCGCCATGTTGGCCTTGGCGCCGGCGCCGTGAATGACCGGCGGCCGCAGGATGATCGCAGACGGCAGGGCCTCGGCGACCGCCAGCTCTCCAGCCTGTTTCGAACGGCCATAGGCGTCGCTCGGCGAAGGCGAGGCATTCTCGCCGAGGGGGAGGGCACTGGCCGGTCCGCTGATCGCCCGGATCGAGGATACCAGCAGGAACCGCTCGACGCCCTGCGCGGCAGCGGCAGAGGCGAGACGCCTGGCCGCCGCAGCATTGATGGCATGGAGACGAGCCTCGTCGACGCCCCGGGGCTGGTGGGCGAGCCCTGCCGTATGGACCACCGCATCCATGCCGGCCACCAGTGGGGCGAGGTCGTCTGTCTCCGCGAGATCGGGCAGCCAGGCCGGCTCGATGCCCGGGTGCCTTCCGTCTGGCAGTGGGGTGCGGGCCGCGGCCCTGACGCGGTGCCCTGACGCGGCGAGGCGACCGACAATTGCCGCTCCGACGAAACCAGTCGCGCCCGTGACAAGGATGTTCATGGGGATGGCGCCGGGCGCCGCAGCCAGCCGATGATCGGGGTGAAAACCCACACGGCACCGACGATCAGTGCCCCGGTCGAGATCAAGGCATTGCTTGCGAGGATCGTCGTCGCCGCGAGTACGCCGCAAGCCAGCGACACTAGCAGGACCGTGCGCGAAACCTGCGTCACCGTGAGACCCGTGTCGACGGCCCGCTGGTAGGCGTGGTCGCGATGCGGCTCGGTGAGGCGCTTGCCGGCGAGGGTGCGTCGCAGCAGTGTCGACCCACCGTCAGCCAGGGGGTAGGCGAGGACGAGGAGGGCCGCTGCCCCATGGCCCCGGCCCGCGAGCAGGAGACTCAGCCATCCCAGCAGAAGCCCGACAGGAAGGCTCCCCGCATCGCCGAGGAAGGTCTGTGCCGGATGCCGGTTCCACCACCAGAAGCCGATCATCGCCCCGAGTGCCGCTGCCGAGACGAGACCCGCGGCCGCGGACAGGACGCCCATCGAGGCAGCGAGAGCCACGACCGCAAAGACCGGAACGGAATGGGCGGCGGTGATCCCGTCTATTCCGTCGATGAAGTTGACGATGTTCATGATCGCCACCAGCACCAGGGCGGCGATGGCGGCGTCTGCCAGGGGGAGCCCCGTCGACAACGCCCCTGGCCATTCGGGTGGAAGCGCCATGGCCGCCACCGCAGCGCAAAGCCCCTGCGCCGCAAGCTTGAGCCGCCACGGCTGCGGCCTGGTGTCGTCGACGAAGCCCACGACCATTGCCCCAGCGAGCGCAATGACAAGGACCATGGCTTTCGAGTCAATAGCGCCAGAGATGGCGAGCGAACCGACCCATACAAGACCGATGGCGCCGGTCACGGCGAGCCCGGCGCCCTGCGGCGTCGGCACCCGGTGCGATGATCGCGCCTCGGGGCGGGCGCTGGCGACGCGCTGCAGCCATGGCAGAAGCAATGCGATCGCGATCCACGACAGCGCTGCCGCCATCAGGGCGGATAGGGCGAGAGGCGCGGCTGTCACAGGACCTAGAATGGCCGTTACCCCATCAGGACATGGTGCAACGGCACCTAGCGCGGTCGCGCCCCGTCCGGCAAGGCCGATGCTCAGGCCAGCGCCGCGCGCACGCTCTCGATCACGCGGGTCTGCAGCGTCTCGTCGAGGTAGGGATGCATCGGCAGGCTGATCACGTCGCCGGCGAGACGGTCGGACACGGGCAGGCCGTTTCCTGCGACCGGGTAGCGCCGATAGGCCGTCTGCTGGTGCAGGGGGCGCGGGTAATAGATCGCCGTCGGGATGCCCTGCGCCTTCAGACGCGCGGCGAACTCGGCGCGGTCCCGGCCGCGCAAGCGGATTGTGTACTGGGCCCAGACGGAGACCAGCCCTTCGGGCACGACCGGCACATCGACGAGGTCGGCGAGGGCGGCGTTGTAGCGGGCGGCGACGAGGTTCCGGGCGTCGATCTCGTCGGCGAAGATCTTCAGCTTCTCGATCAGGACGGCGGCCTGGATCGTGTCCAGGCGGCCGGTCATGCCGATGCGCTGGTTGTCGTATTTGTCCTCGTTGTTCTGGCCGTGGATGCGCAACGAGCGGATCACGTCGGCGAGGCCGCCGTCATCGGTGAAGACCGCACCGCCGTCGCCATAGCAGCCGAGGGGCTTGGCCGGGAAGAAGGAGGTGGCGGTCGCCATGCCGATGGTGCCGATCTTCCGCCCCTTGTAGCTGCCGCCGAAGGACTGGGCGGCATCGTCGAGCAGCCAGAGACCGTTCTCGGCGCAGAAGGGCTCGATGTCGTCGTAGTCGGCCGATTGGCCGAAGAGGTCCACGGCGATGACGCCGACGGGATTGAGGCCGGCGGCCTTGGCCGTGGCGAGGCCCTGCACCAGCGAAGCGCGGTCGATGTTGAAGGTGTCGGCATGGACATCGACGAAGACGGGGCTTGCGCCGAGCCAGGCGACGACCTCGGCGGTGGCGGCGAAGGTGAAGGACGGGCAGAGGACCGCATCGCCCGGCTTGACGCCCTTCGCCATCAGGATGAGGGCGAGGGCATCGGTGCCGGAGGAGCAGGAGAGGGCGTGCCTGGCGCCACAGAACTCCGACAGCGCCTTCTCCAGAGCGAAGACCTCCGGCCCCATGATATAGGCGCCGTGATTCACGACCTTCATGATGGCCTCGTCCACCGTCCCGCCGAGGCGCCGACGCTGGGCGCCGAGGTCGATGAAGGGGATCGGGGCGAGGGGAACTGCCTGGGTCACGTCTGTTAACTCTCGGATCGGGCGGCAAGGGCCGGGGCGGCGCGAATCACGCGGGTGAACCGGCCGGCAATGTCGGGCACAGCCATAGGCATCCCGGCGGCGGGACCGAAATCACTTTGTCTTCCAAACCATGACGATGTGGAGGTGAACGGGGCGCGACGTCAACGCTGGCCTGGCGCGCGGAGGCGCTCCCGGGCCTCGTCCGCAAGAGGGTGCCCGGGGTGGCGCTCGATGAAGAGGCGCAGTGCTTCCGCCGTCGTGGCGGCCTGAAATTCCTGTCGGATGGCGATGTCGCCATCGCGCGCACGTGGCGGATCGGTGCGGTCGGGGGCCTGCGGACGATCGGTCATGACAACTCCAGTCTGTGCAGGAAGGGCGCCACAAACTCCGAGCAAAGCCAGCAACATGGCCATTGTCGACAGGCAGAAGCGCCGGGCCGACGGCCGGCGCGCAGCACAGGCGACAGGCGCAACGATCTTCCTCATGCGCTTCAGCGTGCCCGGCGCGCAAGGCCGGATTGTGTCATCGGCGTCCATAGGGCGCGCGGACACCGTGAAGTCTTAATGAATATCGTTAATGGCATCTTCACCCGCATCGCATCCAATCCCGTCACGCATTTTCCCACACCACCTCGCGCAGGAGGTCGAACATGTGCTTCGTCTGCTCGGCAATGTCCCAGAAGTTCTGGGAATCCGGTTTCACGCATGGTGGCCTGACGAACTCCGTCGGCCAGGGCGGTGACTTCCAGACCGGCGGGCCATCGGGGAATGTCGGCGCGGCCTTCCTGACGGGCGGACTGTCCAATCCGGGGACGAACGACGCGGTGGCAGGAGCCGACTTCTCCACCGGCGGCCTGGCGCAGGCCGGGTCCGGTGGTCCCACGCCGCAGGAAGCGACCGCGACGACGCAGGGCTCCACCGGGGTGCAGAATGTCGATGCGCTGCTCAGCGGGCTGAAGTGGGCCGGCTCGGCGCTCACCTTCATGTTCCCGAACACGACGACCTATTTCGGCGCCGGCTATTACGACCAGAACGCCCCGCAGGGCTTCGCCGTGGCGACGGCGGCGCAGCAGACTTCGGCCAAGGCAGCCTTCGCAGCCATTGCCGGCTTCACCAACATGAACTTCTCGGAGGTGCTGGCCTCGGCAATCACCGGCCCCTACGCGCCGCAGGTCGACATCACGATCGCCCGGTCGAGCTATCCGGGCACCGCCTATGCCTATTACCCCTATTCGGACCAGGTTGGCGGCGACGTGTGGATGGGCACCAACGGAGGCAACAGCAACCCGGTCAAGGGAAACTACGGCTGGCACACCATGTGGCACGAACTCGGCCATGCGCTGGGCCTGAAGCATGGTCACGACAGCACGAGTGGCGTGACCAATCAGGCGCTGACGTCGGACCGCGACGGTATGGAATTCTCGGTGATGACCTACCGGTCCTATATCGGTTCCTCGACGTCGGGCGGATACGGCAACGAGACCTGGGGCTATGCGCAGTCGTTCATGATGTACGACATCGCCGCGCTGCAGACGATGTACGGCGCCGATTTCACCACCAATTCCGGCAACACGACCTATACGTTCTCGCCGACCACCGGCGAGATGTTCATCAACGGCGTGGGGCAGGGCGCACCCGGCGGCAACCGCGTCTTCCTGACGATCTGGGACGGCGGCGGCGTCGATACCTACGACTTCTCGAACTACACGACCAACCAGACCATCGACCTGACGCCGGGCTCCTGGTCGCTGATGTCGGCGGCACAGCGGGCGAACCTTGGCGACGGCAACTATGCGCGCGCCAATGTCTACAACGCGCTGCAATATGGCAGCGACACGCGCTCGCTGATCGAGAACGCCATCGGCGGGTCGGGCAACGACACCATCACGGGCAATGCGGCCAACAACGTGCTCTCCGGCGGTGCGGGCAACGACATCCTGATCGGGGGAGGGGGCAGCGATGTCCTCTGGGGCGACGGCGGTGCCGATCAACTCTACGGGGGCGACGGAGACGACTACCTGTTCGCCGATGGGCTCGACACGGTTCTGAACGGAGGTGCCGGCTTCGATCGCCTGACCCTGTTCGGGCTGATCGGTGCTACCGTGGACCTCGGTGCCGGTTCGATCGAGGTGACGTGGGGAACCAACAGCGCAGATACTCTCAACGCCGCCAGCGCCACCGAGACGGTGACAATCTTCGGTCTCGGAGGGAACGACATCATCCGCGGCGGGTCCGGCAATGATCAGCTCTATGGTCAGGACGGGGCCGACGAGATCTACGGTGGCGACGGCGACGACTGGCTCTACGTCGACAGCCTGGACACGGTAATCAATGGGGGTGCGGGCTCGGACCGTCTGACCTCTCTCGACGGTTCGGCACTCAATCTCGATCTCGGGGCGTCCAGCATCGAATGGGTCTGGGGTTCCAACAACGGCGATATTCTTGACGGGTCAACGAGTTCGGAGGTACTCCGCCTCTTTGGGCTTGGCGGAAACGATATCATTCGCGGCGGCTCGAATAACGATTCGATCTACGGCCAGGAGGGCGCCGATGAACTCTATGGCGGCGACGGCAATGACTGGATCTATTTCGACGCGCTCGACACCGTCGTCGATGGCGGCAACGGCATCGACAATGCGCTCGTCCTCGACACGACCGGGACCGGTGTGACGCTGAACATGACCATCGGGTCCATCGAGGCCGTCTATGCGTCGAACTATGCGGACACGATCACCGCAGAGGGCTCCTCAGTCGGAGTGTTCATGAACGGGTTCAATGGCAATGACATTCTGATCGGCGGCAATGCCGACGACACCATCTATGGGGGCGGCAACGACGACACCATCACCGGCAATGGCGGCAACGATCAGATATTCGGAAATTCGGGCTTTGACACCGCTGTCTATTCCGGAAACTGGGCCAATTACTCCATCGTCAATCAGGGCGGTGGTGTGTGGACAGTCCAGCACCTGTCCGGAGGCGCCGATGGTTGGGACACTCTCACCGGAATCGAGCGCCTCCAGTTCGCTGACACCTTCGTTTTGCTCTGAGGGCGGGCGCACGAACGGGCGCAGGCCGCAGACATCAGCTTCCGGACGCAGGACGGGTCCTTCGCGGGTCCCTCTTCCTGCTGGGAACGACCATGGGCGCGAGGGCAGAGTTCGTCGTGGGCGCCAGCGCATGGAGAATAGTCAGCCTAGTCCCAGCGTAGAATCGATTGAAAACGAGGATCGCTCACGAGCGGAGCGAGCCTATCTGCTGCACTCTGGTGCTGAGTCAGGAAGAATGCTCCGCCCTCCAGTGGCCCGATGATCGTCTTTGGCGCGTGAAATCGTACCGCGGCAACTGCATCTTCAAGGTGCAAGGACCCGTGCAGCAAGAACATCAAACTCGGTGTGTCTGAAATTTCCTCAGGGACTATTCTTTCTTTCCCCTTGTCGTCATTCAGCAATGATAGGTCCGGAGATTCGTACCCCAAGTGTGTGGTGAGTTCTGGAATCCCCTCATCTTGAATGATGTCGACGATATCGCCGCTCAGATACCGTTGCCACTTCCCTGCGCCCGGCTTCCAGCGATGTCCCGGCAAGGAGAGGTCCATATCCAACAGTTCAGGCTGAATAAGTGTTGCATCAAGTGTCTCTGACCGAGCGCGCCCGGCAAAATCAGTCAAATCCCTGGCCGCGATTGAGAAATCAGAAATGATACTCTCGTATCGCGAGTAAAATACTCGATCCGAGGGAAGTTCATCAAAAGACGAAAAATATGCGCGTATTTGAGCCAGTACCCGTCGCAGCAAGATTGCATCGTGAAGCAGATCGATGCCGCCTCCGGCGCATTTGTTGGCGACGGACACCAGTATATCGAGGGGGTGTCGGATCGCGAGAACAACATGAGCGCCATGCGCGACAAGGTTCTTGATGTGCGATCCACAAGCCTCATGGGTCTTGAACAAGTGTTCGTGGAAGGCATTCGCAATCGGAATTCCGAAGATATCAACCGTGTGATCCTTGCCTTCGCCAATGTCGGAGTACATGCTGAGCGAAGCGGTAGAATTCTGAAAGGTGGCGATCCCGCAGCGGTTGTATCCATAGTCTGTCGACAACTTTGCGGCATCTTCGATCAGAGCGGTTGTTCTTACTGCCGCAGCGTCGCGAAGAACGCTCATCATGGCGTTCGCGGGCGGTGGCGGGTCGGGTAAAAGGCGCTCAAGCATTGCCGCCGCAATGCCATTGCCGCTTCCCCAATAGCCGCAGCAAATGAGAGTCCGGCTCAAGTCCAAGGGCTGAGGGGTTGGCGATCGGAACTGACCCGCAGTCAGCAACCGCAAGGCGGGGGACAGGAGCGCGGCTGTTGCCGATAACTGACACCGCAACAGGTCTCGTTCCTGATAGATGGCGTCCCGGTCGTCAACAAGGCGGTCTCTCTCCTCGATGAGCACGTCTCTTGCGCGCATGAGTGCATCGCGTTGATGCATTGCTTCATCGCGTGCCTGCATCAGGTCATTGCGCTGAGCCTCCTGGTCATTGCGCTCGGCGCCCAGGTGATTGCATTGGGCCGCCAGTGCGTCGCGCTGCTTCATAAGATCGTTGCGCTCGTGGATCAGCGCGTCGCGCTGGTTCATCAGGTCGTTGCGCTCATGGATCAGTTGGTCGCGCTCAGCGACAAGCCGGACCAGTTCGCTCACTTGCTCTTCCACGGCGTCCCTCCGGGCGGCGAGCGCCCGAATCCCGAGGATTGGTGCGCTGGCCCCATGATGACAGTACACGAACCGTCCCGGCGGCCCGATCGGTAAAGCTGGCGGATTGGCATCAGGGGCTGTGGGCGGAGCCGCGCTACCGCGAACGGTCCTGAGGGGCAGTCAGGGTCTGCCGGGCTGTCAGCGCCAGGAGACGATGTCGCCGAGACGGGGGTCGCCGAGCACCGCGGCGAACCGTTCCGCCGTATCCTGATCGGGTGCCAGCCAGAATGCTGAACCCGGCAGCGAACCCGCGACCATGCCCGGCGCATGTTGTGCGATCCATGACCGGACCGCGTCGTGATCGACCGCGCTCGAAAGCAGGAAGGAGAGGTTCTTGCTCTGTCCCTGCGTTCGGAGAGGCAGGGCGACCGCCTCGTCGCGGCGAGCCAGAAGACGGGCGTCGAAGGGTTCATAGCCAAGGTCTTCGATCAGGCGGTCGATGCCCGAACTCCGGATCGCGTCTTCATGCCCTTCGTGGAGAAACTGGCGCCACTTCCCGGCCCCCGGTCGCCAGCGGTGTCCCTTTGCGGCTACAGCCACACCCAGTATCGAGTGATCAACCCGCGACGGGTCTAGGTTCTGGCGCCGGGCCTTCCCGGAGAACAGCGCAATGCCCGTGATGGCCCCGTCGAAATTGTCGAAAAGGTCCTCATAGCGCGCATGGAACATGCGCTCCGGTTCGATGCGGCCGAAGGATCGATAGTAGGCGACCATGCCGGACAGGAACGTCGGCAGGAGCACGTCGTCCCCGAGCAGATCGACGCCGTCTCCGCTGGCTTTGTTGGCAACCGAGACGAGGATATCGAGTGGGTGGCGGGTCGAAAGAATGATGCGTGCACCCTGATCGACCAGGGTCGCGATGAAATCGCTGCACGCTTCATGGGTCTTGAACAGTTCCTCATGGAAGGCGTTGGCCAGCGGCACGCCAAAAATGATGACGCGCTGCGGCACCGGTAGATCGCGTCTGGACTTGAAAGAGATCGTCGCCATGGATCGATGATAGGCGGCCACGCCGGTTTCCTCGAACCCGTGCGACCTGCCGATCTCTTCTGCTGTCACTGCCAAAAGGGTTGACCGCCGCGCAGCACACGCCCGGACGATGTCCATGCCGTGGGCGCTCGGGTGCGGCAAAGCCGCGACGAGCGTCTGCAGGATCGCCGACGTGATGCCGTTGCCGCTTCCCTGGAAGCCCGCGCAGATCAGAGTCCCTGTCAGGTCAATGCCTGCGACCCTCTGCCCGGCGACCAATTCACCTGCCATGGCACGAACCGCCGGTGCCGCCAAATCGGCGGCCTGCTGCAACTGCGCGGCAAGCCCGTCGCGTTCGTGGATCAGGGCGTCTCGTTCACGCGTCAGGCCATCGCGCGCGACCATCAGGGCGTTGCGCTGAATCATCAGGTCGTTGCGCTCATGGATCAGCGCGTTGCGCTCAGCTGCGAGCCGTGCCAGTTCGTTCTCTTGGTCTTCCACGGCTTCGTCTCCGGGCGAGCGGGCTTATCCCAGGAATTCCCCCGCAAGCCTCATGATGAGAGCACAAGAACTGTTGCTGCGATCCGATCAAGTAAAGCCTGCGGAATGGCGTTACCGGCCCGCACCTGCTGGTCGGCAGTGAACACGTCGCGCCATTCGTCGGTGCGACCGGTCCGGAAATTCCTCTCGCGTGTGGGTTTCACCTTGGCGACCTCCTGCGGGGAGACATCGGCCCCATAGAAGCGCAGCAGCGCTCCAAAACAGGCATCCTCGTTCGCCATCAGCGCCTCGTATGAGCTGATCAGGATTCTGTTGTGAAATCGCGTGCAAGAACCACCCCCTGCTGGGCTGGTTTCGCGTCCAATAACCACCCCTGCTGAGGCCATAGCGCACGATCCTTTCCGTTTTCGGGAAGGGTCCAGGGATGACGGGTGTGGAGA